>NZ_JBEOVG010000025.1:0-94023 GCF_040295345.1 Actinosynnema sp. NPDC002837 | reverse complement strand
GCCCCCGACACCGCGTCGGGGGCCTTCGCCGCGTTCACAGGAAGATCTTGACCAGCTGGTCGCGCCCCTCGTGGTCGCGCAGCACCACCTGGTTGCCCGCGCGCAGCTCCGAGTCGACGAACTCGTAGATCAGCAACGCCCGGTTGACCAGGTCGACCTTCTTGAGCCCGGTCCGGTCCTGCAACTTGCCCAACGCCTCGACCGCCTCCGCGATCAGCGCGACGTTCACCCGATCCGCGACGGCGGGCTTGTCCGACGTGGCCCGCTCGACCGACGACATGTGCACCTTCCTCCGACTTGCCCCCTGCCCACCATTGTCGCAGACGCCGCAGCGATCAACCACATTTCCAGTGGCGAAAATGTGGCGAACCGGTTGCGCACGGCTGCGGAAGCGGTACTGTAGGTCATGTCACCGCTGGGTGGCCAGGACCACGAGGGGCGTTCGCGCCCCGGCGAGAGGAGTTCTCGTGACTCGTTTGTGCTTCGGCGCACGCGAAGGCCCCTGACAGGGGTCGCCCGGCCTCGGAATCGACCACCGTTCCGACGCGGGGCAGCCACGAGGACTTCATCCTCGTCGCACGGGGTGCGACGAGGAGGGGGAGGCAGCTCGCTGTTCGGAGTTCCGGGGGGAGCTCGCGCAGCGGATACCTCCCAAGGTGGTTCTCCGGCGTGCTGTGCCCGCAGTGGGCGTACCTGTCCGGAGAGGAAAGGGCACTTCACCCATGAGTGCCGCAACGCCGGATCGGGCATTGTCCGGGTCCGGCACGGAAGAGGGCTGGGGTGAACCCAGTCGCGAAGCGCGGGTGCGCGTGGAGAAGTCGGGACTCAGGGTGGAAGTGGCCGTGCCCTCCAGCCAGGCTCCCCGACTGCTCACCGCCGCAGTCCTCGCGATGGTGATGGTCGGGGCCGTGGTCGGCCCCGTGGCCACGCTCCGGGCGGTCCCGGTGGACTTCCCGGTGTGGGCGACCGTCGGCTTGGTCGTCGGTCAGATCGGCCTGCTCGGGCTGATCGCGTTGATCGCGCGACGGGCGTCCGGGTCCGGCAGAGGGATCGGACGGCGGAGCTGACGCGAAAGGGGCACTCGGGAGAGTGCCCCTTTCGCGTGGTCGGGCGTGGTCGGCCTACGCGATGGCCTTGGCCAGCAACCGCCCCGTGCGCTCGCGCACCGACGGCGTGTCCAGCCCGCGCACCACCACGGTGGTCCGCCGCCGCAGCACGTCGTCCACCTCGGTCGCCCACTCGTACCGCTGCGCGTGCGCCACCTGCGCCCAGATGTCCGGCCCGTCCGGGTGCACCCGGTCCAGCAACGACGGGTCGTCCGACGCCAGCGCCAGCACCTCGTGGCTCACCGTGCCGTAGTGCGTGGCCAGGTGCCGGAGCACGTCGTCCGGCACCGACGGCAGCTCGCGGCCCAGCTGCGCGCTCACCCGGTCGGGCAGGGCCGCGCCCGGCAACGCCGACGGCACGCCGTCGAACGCGTGCGACAGGTCCCGGCCCAGCGCCTCGCCGACGCGCGCCAGCACCGACGCGCCGATGCGCCGGAACGTGGTCCACTTGCCGCCCGCCACGCTGATCATCCCGCCACGACCGCGGGTGATCACGGTCTCCCGCTTGGCGTGGCTGGTGTCGCCGGACCCGCCGGGCAGCACCCGGAGCCCGGCGAACGCGTACGCCAGCCGCGACCGGTCCAACGCCGACGCGACGATGCCGACCGACGCCTCACCGAGGATCTGGTCGACGTCGGCGGGCGAGCACCGCACGTCGGCCGGGTCGCCCTCGTACGGCTCGTCGGTCGTGCCCAGCAGGAGTTGCCCCTCCCACGGGATGGCGAACGACACCCGCACGTCGTCCACCGGGATGGTCATCGCCGCACGCCACGGCTCGTCCGTCTTCAGCACGAGGTGCGCGCCCTTGGACAGCCGGATGCTCGGCGCGGCCGCCGCGTCCTCCATCCGCCGCACCGAGTCCAGCCACGGCCCGGTCGCGTTGACCACCACCGACGCGTCCAGCCCGAACTCGCCGCCGTCCACCTTGTCGCGCAGCTCGACCCCGGTCACCAGCCCGCCGCGCTTGCGCAGGCCCGTCACCTCGACGTGGTTCAGCAGCACGGCGCCCGCTTCGGCCGCCGCACGCGCCGCCGTGATGGCCACGCGCGCGTCGTTCATCTGGTGGTCGTAGTACAGCGCCGCGCCGCGCAGGCCCGCGGTCCGCAGGTGGGGCACGTGCTCCACGGCCCGCCGCGCCGACAGCACCTTGCCGACGCCGTCGCCGAACCCGGACAGCGCCGAGTACAGCACCACGCCCGCGCCGAGCACCGACCGCGAGTGCGGCCCGCCCCGGTACACCGGCACCAGGAACGGCAGCGGCCGGACCAGGTGCGGCGCCAGGTGGTCGCCCAGCGCGCGCCGCTCGGCGTGGTTCTCCCGCACCATCGGCACCGCGCCCGGACCCATCGCGAGGTACCGCAGGCCGCCGTGCACGAGCTTGGACGACGCGCTGGACGTGGCGCCCGCGAAGTCGCCCGCCTCCACCAGCGCCACCCGCAGGCCCGACCGGGCCGCCGCCCACGTGGTGGCGATGCCCAGCGCGCCGCCGCCGATCACGACCAGGTCGAAGGCGCCGTGTCCCAGCGCCTCGCGCGCCCTGGCCCGTTGCTCACTCATCGTTGTCGTCCTCGTCAATCCAGCCGACGGTCCGCTCGACCGCCTTCTTCCACTTGCGGTAGCCCTTGTCGCGGGTCTTCGCGTCCATGCCGGGCAGCCACTCGGCGGCCTTGTGCCAGTTCTCGCGCAGGCTCTCGGTGTCCGACCAGTAGCCGACCGCGAGGCCCGCCGCGTAGGCCGCGCCCAGGCACGTGGTCTCGGCGACGATCGGCCGCACCACGGGCACGTCCAGCACGTCGGACAGGAAGCCCATGAGCAGGTTGTTGGCCGTCATGCCGCCGTCGACCTTCAACGCGACCAGTTCCACGCCGGAGTCGGCGTTCATCGCGTCCACGACCTCCCGGGTCTGCCAGGCGGTGGCCTCCAGCACCGCGCGGGCGATGTGGCCCTTGTCGATGTAGCCGGTGAGGCCCGCGATGATGCCGCGCGCGTCGGACCGCCAGTGCGGCGCGAACAGGCCGGAGAACGCGGGCACGAAGTACGCGCCGCCGTTGTCCTGCACCGACCGCGCGAGCGTCTCGATCTCGGGCGCGCTGGAGATCAGCCCCATCTTGTCCCGGAACCACTGCACCAACGCGCCGGTGACCGCGATCGCGCCCTCCAGCGCGTACGCGGCCGGCTGGTCGCCGATCTTGTAGCCGACCGTGGTCAGCAGGCCGTTCTCCGACACGACAGGCTTGTCGCCGGTGTTGACCAGCAGGAAGCTGCCGGTGCCGTACGTGCACTTGCCCTCGCCGGGCGAGTAGCAGGTCTGGCCGAACAGCGCCGCCTGCTGGTCGCCGAGCGCGGAGGCCACCGGGACGCCTTCCAGCGTGCCGGTCGCGGTGCCGTAGACCTCCGCGGACGAGCGGATCTCCGGCAGCATCGCCTTGGGCACGCCGATCGCGTCGACCAGCTCGTCGTCCCAGTCCAGCGTCTCCAGGTTCATCAGCATGGTGCGGCTGGCGTTGGTGACGTCGGTGACGTGGCGGCCGGTGAGCTTCCAGATCAGCCAGGTGTCCATGGTGCCGAACAGCACCTCGCCGGCCTCGGCGCGGGCGCGCAGGCCGTCGACGTGGTCGAGCAGCCAGCGGACCTTGGGCCCGGAGAAGTAGGTGGCCAGCGGCAGCCCGCACTTCTCGCGGAACCGGTCCTGCTCGCCGAGCTCCTTGACCAGCTGGTCGGTGCGGGTGTCCTGCCAGACGATCGCGTTGTGCACGGGCTTGCCGGTGGCCTTGTCCCACACCAGCGTGGTCTCGCGCTGGTTGGTGATGCCGACGGCGGCCAGGTCGTGCACGGTCAGCGAGGCCTTCTGCAGCGCGCCGTGCACGACGTCGAGCACGTTGGCCCAGATCTCCTCGGCGTCGTGCTCGACCCAGCCGGGCTTGGGGAAGATCTGCCGGTGCTCCTTCTGCGCCACGGACACGATCGCGCCGCCGTGGTCGAAGACGATGCAGCGTGAGGAGGTCGTGCCCTGGTCGATGGCGGCGATGTAGGTGCTCACGGTGGGACGCTCCTCAGTAGACGGCGATGTCGACGAGCCCGGCCAATGCTCCGCCGATCAGGGGACCGACGACGGGGATCCAGGCGTACCCCCAGTCCGATCCACCCTTTCCGGGGATCGGCAGGACGGCGTGCGCGAGGCGGGGGCCCAGGTCGCGCGCGGGGTTGATGGCGTAGCCGGTGGGCCCGCCGAGGGACATGCCGATGCCGACGACCAGCAGGGCGACGATCAGCACGCCGGTGCCGGAGGTCTCCAGGCCCTTGGTCTGGCCGGTCGCCAGGATGACGAACACCAGCACGAACGTGGCGATGACCTCGGTGGTCAGGTTCTGCGCGCGGTGGCGGACCTCGGGGCCGGTGGCGAAGACGCCGAGCACGTCGCCGGTGTTGGCGCGGAACTGGCCGAGGTAGGCGAGGTAGCACAGGACGGCGCCGGTGAACGCGCCGAGGAGCTGGGCGAGCAGGTAGAGCGGGACGGTGCTCCACTCGCCGTTGTGGATGGCCAGGCCGACGGTGACGGCCGGGTTGAGGTGCGCGCCGGACAGCGGCGCGACCGCGTAGGCGCCCGCGAGGACCGCGAAGCCCCAGCCGAACGTGATCACCACCCAGCCCGCGCCGTTCGACTTGGACTTCGCCAGCACCACGCCCGCGACGACGCCGTTGCCGAGCAGCAACAGCAGTGCGGTGCCCAGGAACTCACCGATGAAGATCGACTGGTTGGTCATCCACGCGCCCTCTCTGGCCTGAATGCCGTTCGACAATGTCGTACGGTGCGCGTGAATCCTGTGCCGACGCTCACAAGATGTCAACCCTTCCGGAACGCCCTCGTCACCAGGGGATGGCGCCGAGCTCGCGCGAGATGGACCGCGCGGCCTCGCGCACGTAGGACACGAGGTCCGTGCGCGGCTGCTTCTTCTCGTCGCAGAGGCGCTCGACGGGCCCGGAGATCCCGACCGCGCCCACCGTCACCAGCCGTCGGTCCCGGATCGGGGCCGCCAGCGACACTTCGCCCTCGACCAGCTCTTCGACCTCCGACGCCCAGCCGCGCTGCCTGACCTGCTCCAACGCGTCGCCGAGCCGGTCGAGGTCGGTGATCGTGGCGGCGGTGTAGGACTTGAGCGGCTCGTCGTCGGCGAGGCCGAGGCCGACCGGGTCGTCGGCGAGCAGGACCTTGCCCAACGCGCTGGCGTGCGAGGGGAGCAGCGCGCCGACTTCGAGGACCTGGCGGGAGTTGTCCGGCCGGAAGACGTGGTGCACGACCAGGACCTGGTTCTCGTGCAGGGTGCCGATGCGGACGCTCTCCATGCTGCGCGAGGCCAGCGAGTCCGACCAGTTCAGCGCGCGGGTGCGCAGCTCGTTGCCGTCGAGGTAGCTGCTGCCGATGTGGAACAGCGCCGCGCCGAGCTGGTACTTGCCCGTGTCCGGCGACTGCTCGACGAACCCGACCAGCTGCAACGTGCGGAGGATGCCGTGCACGGTCGGTTTGGGCAGGTCGAGGGCTCGGGCGAGTTCCGCCACCCCCATCCGCCGCGCACCGCTGGCCAGCAGCCGCAGCACCGCGGCTGCCCGTTCGATGGACTGGATGGGACCGGGCACGCGATCACTCTAGCGCTTCACCGTTCGACCATGTCGAACTGCTGGAATCGCGGCGCGTCACAGGTGCAGCGACCAGGTCTGCGCCTCCACGTCCCGCCCGAACAGGCGTTCCGGCGTGCTCTCGTCGAGGGTGAAGCCGACCTTCTCGTAGAGGTGCCGCGACGCCGCCAGGCCCGCCACGGTCCACAGCTCCATCCGCTCGTACCCGGCCCGGCGGGCGAAGCGGAGGCACTCGTCGACCAGTCGCGCGCCGATGCCCAGGCCCCGTGCGGCGGGTTCGACGAGCAGCAGGCGGAGCTTGGCGGTGCGGTCGTCGACCCGCATGCAGAAGATCGAGCCGACCGGTTCGCCGTCGACCTCGGCGATCCACGCCGCCTCGTGGTCGGGGCAGTGGCGCGCCCCGTACTCGCCCGCGACCCGTGCCACCAGCGCCTCGAAGGTCTGGTCGAAACCGCACTCCTCCGCGTACCGCACCCCGTGCCGGTTGACCACCCACCCGAGGTCGCCCGGGCGCAACGGCCGCAGCAGGTACGACCGGGGCGTGCCGGTGAGCAGGCGTTCGACCTTCCGCATCGAGGCCACCAGCTCGACCCGGTCCGCCGGCGGCACCCGGTCCAGCAGCGCGCCGATCTCGGCGTCGGACCGGGCGTTCAGGTCGGCGAACACGGACTCGCCGTGCGGGGTGAGCGCGACGACGTGGCGGCGCGAGTCGCGCTCGGACACCGTGCGGGTCACCAGGCCGTCCCGGTCGAAGCGGGTCAGGATGCGGCTGAGGTAGCCCGCGTCCAGCGACAGCGCCGCGCGGAGGTCGGCCGCCTCGCGGGGGCCCGCGGCCAGCTCGAACAGCACCCGCACCTCGGTCAGCGAGTACGGCGAGGCCAGGTAGCCGCGGTCGCGCACACCGATCACGCCGGTGTAGAAGCGGTTGAACGCGCGGACGTCCGCGACCGTCATCGTTGACTCCCTCAACAGAAACGTTGACGGAGTCAACCTTATCCCTGTGGTCGGTAGACGGCCAGGGCCGCGGGCCGGGACCGGAACTCGAACGTCGAGCCCGTGGGGCCGACCTCGCCGTCCGTCGCGATCGCCACCGCGCCGTCGAGCAGCCGCACGTCCAGCCACCGCGTCTCCAGGTGACCGTAGGTCCGGCTGCGGTGCAGGGAGCCGAGCAGCGCGCCGAGGAAGAACCGCGCCCGGGAGAACCGGGTGTCGGCGCGGATGTACCGGACGTCCATCAGCCCCGCGTCCAGGGCGGGCCGCATGGTCGGAGCGAAGCCCTTCGGCCGGTACGGGCCGTTGCCGACGAACAGCATCCACACCAGCCGCCGCTCGCCGTTCAGCTCCACCCGCAGCGGCCGCGACGTGCGCAGCACCCGGGCCAGCGCGATCGCCGCCGCCGGCCACTTGCCCCACCTGCCCTGCAACTTCTCCCGCAGCCGCACCATGTCGGGGTAGCCGCCGAGGCTCGCGGTGTTGACGAACCAGCGCGGCCCGGCGCCGTCGACGGACACCGCCGCGAGGTCCACCAGCGCGCCGTCGCCGTCGGTGACCGCCCGCGCGCTGTCGTCCAGCCCCTGCACGCCCACGTCACGAGCGAAGTGGTTCAACGTCCCGGACGGCACCAGGACCAGCGGCAGCCGGTGCGCCGCGGCCAGCGCGGCGACGGCGGCCACCGACCCGTCACCGCCCGCCACCCCCAGTGCCTGCGGAGCGTGATCGGCGATCACCGTGTCGAGATCCTCGATTCCCACGATCGTGGCTTTCGGCCATTCGCGGAGGATCTCGTCCGTCGGATCGCCCCCGACCAGGCCCGCGCTCGGGTTCACCACGACCGCGAGACCTTCGCCGTCGACCAGGGCCGCCAACGCCCGGTGCTCGCGCGCCGACGCGGGCTCGGTCCGCCCCAACGGCCACCAACGCCTGGTCAGCAGGGCCGCGCCGACCCCGATCGCGGCGCCTGCGGCCACGTCGGACGGCCAGTGCACGCCGGTGTGCACCCGCGAGTAGGCCACCGCCGCCGCGACCGGCGCGATCGCCGCCCCCAGCGCGGGCGACTCCATCGCCACCGCCGTGGTGAACGCCGCCGCCGACGCCGCGTGCCCGGACGGGAACGACGACGACGTGGGACGCCTCGTCAGCCGCCGGGGCACGTGGAGCAGGTCGGCGGCGGGCCGGCGGCGCGGGAACAGGCGTTTCGCGACCAGGCTCGCGGAGAAGCTCGCGCCGCCGATCGCGGCCACCCCGCGCAACCCCGCGCGCCGCGTCACCCCTTTGCGCACCGCCAGCACGCCCGCGACGGCGAGCCACAACACGCTGTGGTTGGCGGCGCGCGACAATCGCTTCATGCCCTCGTCGACGGGCGAGGCGCGCAGCTCCCCGGTTCGGCTCATCAGGGCCAGGTCCAGGCGGTTCACTCGTCGGAGCACACAAGAACGTTATCCGCGAAATCGGCGCGACGCCCGATTGGATCACTGAGGAAAGCTCCGAATGCGCCTACTGTTGAGGGATGCAGCGGCGGATCTTCGGCATTGAGACTGAGTTCGGGGTGACCTGCACCTTCCACGGGCAGCGCAGGCTGTCCCCGGATGAGGTCGCGCGTTATCTGTTCCGCCGGGTCGTCTCGTGGGGACGCTCGTCGAACGTCTTCCTGCGCAACGGCTCTCGGCTCTACCTGGACGTGGGCTCGCACCCCGAGTACGCGACGGCGGAATGCGACGACCTCGCCCAGCTCGTCACGCATGACAAGGCTGGTGAGCGCATCCTCGAGGACCTGCTCGTCGACGCCGAGCGCAGGCTCGCCGACGAGGGCATCGGGGGAGACATCTTCCTGTTCAAGAACAACACCGACTCCGCGGGCAACTCCTACGGTTGCCACGAGAACTACCTGGTCGCGCGGGCGGGGGAGTTCTCCCGCATCGCCGACGTCCTGCTGCCGTTCCTGGTGACGAGGCAGCTCATCTGCGGCGCGGGCAAGGTGCTCCAGACGCCGCGCGGAGCGGTCTACTGCCTCTCGCAGCGGGCCGAGCACATCTGGGAGGGCGTGTCCAGCGCCACCACCCGGTCCCGCCCGATCATCAACACCCGCGACGAGCCGCACGCCGACGCCGAGCGCTACCGCAGGCTCCACGTCATCGTCGGCGACTCGAACATGTCCGAGGTGACCACGCTGCTCAAGGTGGGCAGCGCGAACCTGGTGCTCGAGATGATCGAGCAGGGCGTCCAGTTCCGCGACTTCAGCCTGGACAACCCGATCCGCGCGATCCGCGAGATCAGCCACGACCTGACCGGCAGGCGCACCGTGCGGCTGGCGGGCGGCAAGGAGGCCTCGGCGCTGGACATCCAGCGCGAGTACTACGAGCGCGCGGTGGAGCACGTGGCCAAGCGCGCGCCGGACCCCATGGCCGAACGGGTGCTGGAGCTGTGGGGCCGCACGTTGGACGCGGTCGCGTCGGAGGACCTGTCCAAGATCGACCGCGAGATCGACTGGGCCATCAAGTACCGGCTGATGGAGCGCTACCAGGCCAAGCACGACATGGACCTGTCCAACCCGCGCATCGCCCAGCTCGACCTCGCCTACCACGACATCCGGCGCGGCCGGGGCATCTTCGACCTGCTCCAGCGCAAGGACCAGGTGGAGCGGGTGACCGACGACGGCGAGATCGAGGCCGCCAAGGACACCCCGCCGCAGACCACGCGGGCCAAGCTGCGCGGTGACTTCATCGCCGCCGCGCAGGCCGCGGGCCGCGACTTCACCGTCGACTGGGTGCACCTGAAGCTCAACGACCAGGCGCAGCGCACCGTGCTGTGCAAGGACCCGTTCCGCGCCGTGGACGAGCGCGTGGAACGGCTGATCTCCTCGCTCTAGCCGGGCGGGGCACGACGGGACGACCCCGGGCCGCGTGGCCCGGGGTCTCTCTCGGCCCTATTGACAAAACAGATTTTTACGTACAACATGATTTTTGCGATGAGAGACGTCCTGTACCTGGAGCAGATCGAGCAGGCCGAGGCACTGCTCAAGCCGCAGCGCATCGAGGTGCTGCGGCAACTGGCCGAGCCGCGGTCGTGCACCGAGGTGGCCGCCGCGCTCGACCAGACCCCGCAGCGGGTCTACTACCACGTGAAACGCCTGGTCGAAGCCGGTCTCGTGACGCAGGTGAACGAGCGGCGCGTGCGCGGCATCAACGAAGGCGTGTACCAGGCGAGCGCGCGCTCGTACTGGCTGTCGCCGGGCCTGGTCGGCCGGCTCGGGCTGCGCCGGGCGCAGGACGAGCTGAGCCTGGGGTACCTGCTGGACCTCGTGGAACGGGTCCAGGCGGACATCGCGGGCCTCGACCGGACCCGGCCCGAGCTGCCGTCGCTCGGCGTCTCGGGCGAGATCCGGGTGCGGCCCGAGCAGCGGCAGCAGTTCTTCGACGACCTGAAGACGACCTTGCAGGACCTGTTCGCCCGCTACGGCGGCGCGGAGGGCGACGCCTTCCGGCTGGCCGTGGCGTGCTACCCGAAGGAGGAGGAGACCGATGAGTGAGACCGTGGTCCTTCGCGCCCGCACCACCGCGCCCGTCGACCGGGTGCGACGGGCCGTGACCGACGCCGGGGAGCTGGGCACGTGGCTGGCCGAGCACGCGGCCGTGGAGCTGCCCGACCGGTTCGAGTTCTGGGGCCGCACCACCCCCGAGGGCGACGCGCCGCACCAGACGCTGCGGCACGTGGGCGAGGACTCGCTGCGCTTCGACTGGAGGGTCGGCGGCGAGGACACCACCGTCGAGATCGGGTGGGCCGAGGAGGGCGGCGACACCGTGGTCACGCTGTCGCAGAGCCACTTCCCGGGCTGGGACGTGGCCGTCGTGGAGACCAGCGTGCTCGGCTACCTGTACACCTACTGGTGCCTGTCGCTGGCCAACCTGGTCGACCACGTCGAAGGCCGCCCGCTGACGCCGAAGGTGGACTTCGCCACCACCGAGATGCGCGGCGAGGTGCTCATCGGCGCGCCGGTCGACGCGGTGGCCCACTCGCTGGTCGACGCCGGGCAGTACACCCGGTGGTTCGGCGCGAAGATCGACATCGAGGCGTGGGAGGGCGGCCGGGTCGCCATGGGCGGGTTCGACCAGAACCCGCAGCCCGCGAAGGTGGTCGACTTCGAGCCCGGCAGGCGGATGGGCATCGACTGGGGCGGCATGGTGTCGACCTGGGAGCTGGCCGAGTCCGACGGCGGCACCCGGCTGACGTTCGTGCAGAGCGGGTTCGACACCGACCTGCCGCCGTACGGCGCGTGGGCGGGCTGGCTGTCGGGCGTGGCGGAGCTGCGCCGGTTCCACGAGCTGCCCGGCTGGCGGCCGATCTGGCTGCGGCCGGAGGTGCCCGGCCTGCCCGAGGGCATGCTCACGGAGAGCTGAGGCGGATCAGCTTCAGCTCGACGGCGGTCCGCACGGCCGCCGTCCGGGTGTCCACGCCCAGCTTGTCGAAGATCCGCACCAGGTGCGTCTTCACCGTCGCCTCGCTGATGAACAGCGCCTTGGCGATCTCGCGGTTCGACAGGCCGCGGGCGAGGTGGTCGAGGATCTGCACCTCGCGCTTGGTCACGGCGGGGGTGGTCGCCGGCCGCAGCAGGCGGCGGGCGATGTCGGGGGACAGCACGGTGCGGCCCGCGGAGGCCTGGCGGACCGCGGCGGCCAGCTCGTCGGGCGGGCAGTCCTTGAGCAGGTAGCCGGTCGCGCCCGCCTCGACCGCGCGCACCACGTCCGCGTCCGAGTCGTACGTGGTCAGCACCACGACCTGCGGCGGGTCGGGCAGGGCGCGCAGCCGCCGGGTGGCCTCCACGCCGTCGATGCCCGCGCCGAGCCGCAGGTCCATCAGCACCACGTCAACGCCCCTGGTCGCGGCGAGGCGGACCGCGTCCTCGCCCGTGGCGGCCTCGGCGACCACCTCGAAGTCGCGGGCCAGCAGCCCGGCCAGGCCGAACCGGACCACCGGGTGGTCGTCCACCACCAGCACCCGCAACAGGCCGGTCACGGCGTCGGCACGCTCACGGCCAGCGCCGTGCCCTCGCCCGGCGCGCTCTCCACCGTCATCGTGCCGCCGAGCTCGGCGACCCGGTCGCGGATCGCGTCCAGCCCGTAGCCCCGGCCCGGTTCCGGGCGGACCGCGGCCGGGTCGAACCCGCGGCCGTCGTCGCGCACGTCGAGCGTCACCGCGTCGCCCAGGTACGTCAGCGTCAGGACGGCGGTGGTGGCGTCGGCGTGCTCCCGGACGTTCGCCAGCGCGCCCTGCGCGACCCGCAGCAACGCCACCTCCACCGGCACCGGCAGCGGGTACGGCTCGCCCTCCACCTCGACCCGGTCGCACAGGGCGCGCAGCGCGTCGGTCAGCGTGCGGCCGCTCAACGGCGAGAGGTCGCGGACGAACCGGCGCGCCTCGGCGAGGTTCTCCTTGGCCACCTCGCGGGCGCGGTCGGTGTCGCCGAGCTCGAGGAGCAGCGTGATGCTGGACAGGCCCTGCGCCAGCGTGTCGTGGATCTCCCGGGCCAGCCGCTGCCGTTCCCGCAGCGCACCGGCCTGGTGCAGCAGGCGGCGGCGGTCGAAGAACACGGCCGCGGTGATCACCGCGACGCCGACCGGGCCGAGCACCAGGCTCGGCTCGACCGTCTCGGCCAGCCGCACCTGCGCGAGCACCACCGCGGCGGTGAGCACGGCGGCCAGCGGCACGGCCACCCGCGGCCGCAGCTGCCGCAGGCACTGGAAGAACAGGGGGATCGCGCACCAGCCGAAGCTCGGCGCCAACCACACCAGCGCCAACCACAGCGCGAGCACGGCGGGCAGCGCGCCGGTCCACCGCACCCCGAACGGGTAGGCCGCGCCCAGCACGGCGGCGGTGAGCAGCACGACGGGCGCGACGCCGTGGTACGCGAGGTACCGCGCCGCCGACGCCGTCAGCAGCACGTAGAAGCCCGCGTGCATCGCCCGGTGCAGCCACACGGGGCCGACCCTAGGCCAGGTTCCGGCCCGCGGGGTCAACCGATGGGTTGAACGGGTGTCGACCGGAACCACCAGGTCGGGGCGGTCGGGCGCGGCCAGGCTCGGAACCGGCACGAAACCGGACGAGGAGGGTGTGGCGATGCGCAAGACCACGATCGCGGTGCTGGTGGCGTTGTCCGTGGCGGGAGCCGGCGGGTACGCGGTGGCCGACCAGCAGCACGGGCGCAGCGGCGTCGCGGTGCGGACCACGACGACCATCACGGTCGACGCGGCCGTCCAGGCGGCGCAGGCGGCGTTGGACGCTGCGGAGAAGGAGGGCCAGCGGGTCACGGTCGCCGTCGTCGACCGGGGCGGCGACCTGGTCGTGCTCCTGCACGGCGACGGCGCCGGGCCGCAGAGCGAGGAGTCGGCCCGCCGGAAGGCGTTCACGTCGGTGTCGTTCAACGCGCCGACGTCGGCGCTCGGGGGCCGGGTGACCGGCGACGGCGCGACGTTGCGCGACATCCCCGGCACGCTGTTCCTGGCCGGCGGGGTGCCGGTGGTGTCCGACGGCGCGCCCGTCGCGGGCATCGGCGTCGGCGGCGCCCCCAGCGGCGACCTCGACGAGCGCTTCGCCCGCGCGGGCCTCGCGGCGATTGGCGGCTGACCGGCCCGCGGCCGTGACCTGCGCGGACGGGGCGCTTCCCGGGCGGAACGGAGCCCGGGAGGCGCCCCGCCGGGCCGCGGCGTCCGGCCCGGCAATCGGCTGAACGGACCATTCATCCGCGTTCAGGGCGGGGATGGCGTCACCGGGCGTTCGTCCGGGGTTAGGGTTCCGGTGTGGCCATCGCACGTGCCGAACGGCTCGTCAACCTGGTGCTGTGCCTGCTGTCGACCCGGCAGTACCTGACCGCCGAGCGCATCCGCGCCATCGTCCCCGGCTATGCCGACGCCGCGACGGACGAGGCGTTCTTCCGCATGTTCGAACGCGACAAGACCGAGCTGCGCGACCTCGGCGTGCCGCTGGAGACCGGCCGCAGCACCGGCTTCGACGCGATCGACGGGTACCGCATCGCCCGCCGGGACTACGAGCTCGGCGACATCGACCTCGAACCCGACGAGGCCGCCGCCGTGGCGCTGGCCGCCCGGCTCTGGGACTCGCCGCAGTTCACCGGCGCCGCGCACGGCGCGCTCATCAAGCTCCGCGCCGCGGGCGTCGACGTCGACCAGGACGTGCACGTGCCGGTCGAGCCGAAGGTCCGCACCAGCGAACCCGCGTTCCCGCCGCTGCTCGCCGCCGTCCAGCAGGCGCGCGTGGTCGAGTTCGACTACCGCCGCCCCGTGTCGGTCGAGGTGCGCACCCGCACCGTCGAGCCGTGGGGCGTGGTCGCCTGGCGCGGCCGCTGGTACCTCGTCGGGCACGACCGCGACCGCGACGCGCCGCGCTGCTTCCGGCTCTCCCGCATCGTCGGCGACGTCCGCGCGGTCGGCAAGGCGGGCGCCGTGGCGCCGCCCGAGCAGTTCGACCTGCTGTCGTTCGTGGTCCGCAACCAGCCCGCCGCCGACCAGCAGCCCGCCACCGCCAAGCTGTGGGTCGCGCGGGGCCGGGCGCAGGGCGTGCGCAGGCGGGCGAAGGTCGTCGGCGCGCGGGACTTCGACGGCGAGCCCGGCGACGTGCTGGAGATCGAGCTGAGGTTCCCCGACTCGGCCGCCGGGTGGATCGCGGGCTTCGGCCCGGACGTGGTGGTGCTCGAACCGGAAGTGCTGGCCAAGACCGTGCGGGAGAAGCTGCTCGGCGCGCTGCGCGGGGCGGGGGTGCGCGCGTGAACGCCGCCACCGACCGGCTGCCCCGGCTGCTCGCCCTCGTGCCCTACCTGCTGGCCCGGCCCGGCATCCCGATCGACGAGGTCGCCGCCGACTTCGAGGTCACGCCCAAGCAGATCCGCAAGGACCTCGAACTGCTGTGGATGTGCGGCCTGCCCGGCTACGGCCCGGGCGACCTGATCGACCTGTCGTTCGAGGGCGAGACGGTCACCGTCACGTTCGACGCGGGCATGAGCCGCCCGCTGCGGCTGACCGCGGCCGAGGCGACGTCGCTGCTCGTGGCGCTGCGCGCGCTGGTCGAGACGCCCGGAGTGGCCGACCAGGACGCGGTGCAGCGGGCGGTGGCCAAGATCGAGGCCGCCGTCGGCCAGGCGCAGCCCGCCGGCGTGGCCGTGGGACTGGCCCTGCGGGAAGCGCCGGAGACGGCACGCGTGCGCGACGCGGTGTCCGACGGCGTGCGCCGCGGCCGTGCCCTGCACCTGCGCTACTACACGCCCTCGCGCGACGAGATCACCGCCCGGGTCGTGGACCCGATGCGGATGCTGCTGGTGGAGGGCCGCGGCTACCTGGAGGCCTGGTGCCGCGCGGCGGACGGCGTGCGGCTGTTCCGCCTCGACCGGATCGACGCCGTCGACGTGCTGGCCGAGCCTGCCGCCCCGCCGCCCCACGCGACGCCCACCGACACGTCGGAGGGGTTGTTCCAGCCGGACCCGTCGCAGCGCACGGCCGTGCTGGTGCTCGAACCGGACGCCCGCTGGGTGGCCGAGTACTACCCGACCGACGGCCTGGTCGAGTTGCCCGAAGGTCGCGCCAGGGTGCTCATGCGGTACGCCGACACGGCCTGGATGGTGCGGCTGCTGCTCGGGTTGGGCGGCGAAGCGCACGTGGAGCAGCCGCCCGACCTGGTGGCCGAGGTCGCCCGACAGGCCGAGGCGGCGTTGCGCCGGGCGGATCACCTCCCGGCAACCTAGGGCAAGTACGGTGGTGCCGTGCCGTACTTGCCGAGCCTGGTGCTGATCGTCCTCGGGGTGGTGGTGCTCGTCCCGATCGCGGTCCGAGTCATCCGATCCTTGCGTCGCTTCCGCGCCGCAAGCACTCTGGTGGGTGACAGGGTCGGCGACGGCGTCGGTCTGCTGCGGGCGCGCTCTGCCGCGCTCGGGGTGGCCATCGCCGAACGGCGTCCGGATCACGCCCGCGAGGGCAAGCCCCGCGTACCATCGGTGGACCGGGGGAGACAGGAGGACAACCGTGCCTAACCTCGGACCAACCGAGCTGATCATCATCGCCGTGGTGATCATCCTGCTCTTCGGCGCGAAGAAGCTGCCCGACATGGCGCGCTCGATCGGTCGTTCGGCGAAGATCCTCAAGGCCGAGACGAAGGGCCTGCGCAGCGAGGACGACCCGCAGCAGCAGGGCACGACGACGGCGCAGCAGGCGCCCGCGCCGCAGCAGCTGCCGCCCGCCCAGCCGCAGGTGGCCCAGCAGCCGGTCGCGCAGCCCCAGCAGGTCGCCCAGCCCGTGGCGCAGCCGCAGGTGGCCCAGCCGATCGAGCAGTCCGCGCAGAACCTGCAGAACAAGCAGAACACCAACTAGAACCGCGTCGACGAGAGCCTAAGGACGGTCCGCACGGTGGGGGCAAGTCCGGTCCGGTGGTGGGCCGAGCGCCGGGAGCGCCGCAAGATCACGAGTCGTCGGGCCAACCCGGACGGCACGATGTCGTTGAAGCACCACCTCTACGACCTCCGGCACCGCCTGGGTCTGGCGCTGCTGTTCATCGCGGGCGGTGCGATCTTCGGTTTCATCTGGTGGAGCTGGTACCCCTTCGGCCTGCCCAGCCTCGCCTCGATCGTCATCGACCCGTACTGCGGCATCCCGGAGACCCTGCGCCTCACCCAGGAGGGCAAGGGCTGCCAGCTGCTGCAGACCAAGCCGTTCGAGGCCTTCATGATCCGGTTGAAGGTCGGTGCCGGCGCGGGCATGGCGCTGACCGCGCCCCTGTGGCTCTACCAGGTGTGGCGGTTCATCTCGCCGGGCCTGTACGCCAAGGAGCGGCGCTTCGCCATCGTCTTCGTGGCGTGCGCGTCGGTGCTGTTCGTCGCGGGCGCCACGCTGGCGTTCTACATCGTGCCGCAGGGCCTGGCCGTGCTGATCGGCTTCGGTGACGAGCAGTTCATCACCGCCCTCACCGCCGGCGAGTACGTCAGCTTCGTCATGACGCTGCTGCTGATCTTCGGCGTGAGCTTCGAGCTGCCGCTGATCGTGGTGATGCTCAACCAGGTCGGCGTGGTCAGCTACGAGAAGCTGCGCAAGTGGCGGCGCGGCATCATCTTCGGCCTGTTCATCTTCGCCGCGATCGCCACCCCGGGCACCGACCCGATCTCCATGGTCGCGCTGGCCGTGGCGCTCGTGCTGCTGTTCGAGCTGGCGATCCAGATCGCCAGGGTGCACGACCGGCGCGTCGAGCGCAGGCGCAAGGCCGAGGGGCTGGACGACCTCGCGGACGACGAGGCCGCGCCGTTCGACTACACGCCGTCGGCGGTCGAGGAACCGTCACCCGAACCGGTGCCCACTCCCGACCCGACGCCGGCTCCGCCCGGCAAGGTTCGCTACGACGACGTGACCTGATCACTCGATCCGGTGAAGGCTTTGTAGGCTGCCGGACCATGTCGACGTCAACGAGGGCTGCCCTGCTGGTGTGCCCCACCTCGGGCAGGGGCAGGGCCGCGCGCATGGCCGGCACCGTCGCGGAACGGCTGCGCGGCGTGGTCGACCGGCTCGACCTGCACGTGGCGTCCAGCGCCGAGGGCACGGCCGAGGCCGCGCGCCGGGCGGTGGCCGACGGCGTCGACGTGCTCGTGGTCCTCGGCGGCGACGGCGGCGCGCACCTGGCCGTCCAGGCGTGCGCGCAGTCAGCGACGGCGCTGGCCGTGGTGCCCGCCGGCACCGGCAACGACCTGGCCGCGGCCCTCGGCACGACCTCCGTGGACGACGTGGTGACCGCGTTGCGCGAGGGCCACCGCACCAGGTTCGACCTCGGGCGGGTGGAGCACGGCCCCTGGTTCGCCACCGTGCTGTGCGCGGGCTTCGACTCCGCGGTCAACGAGCGCGCGAACGCGATGCGCCGGCCCGCCGGACCACGCCGCTACGACCTGGCGATCCTGGCCGAGCTGGCGGCGCTGCGGCCGCAGCGGCTGGTCGTCGAGACCGAGGATGACGTGCTGGAACTGGACGCGCTGCTGGTCGCGGTCGGCAACACGACCAGCTACGGCGGCGGCATCCCGGTCTGCCCGGACGCCTCCACGAGCGACGGCCTGTTCGACCTGACCGTGGTGCGCGCCACGCCGCGCCGCACCCTGCTGCGGATGCTGCCCACCCTCCGCACCGGCCGGCACGTGGACCACCCCGCCGTGCGCACGCTCCGGGCCCGTTCCGCACGGCTGTCCGGGCCGACCTGGGTCGCCTACGCCGACGGCGAGCGGCTCGGCGGCGTGCCGCTGACCACCACGTGCGTCCCGGGCGCCCTCGTCGCCGTCACCGGTGCCGGCTGATCACGTCGCGCTTGCGCCACGAGCCGTGCGGCTCCGTCGTGCCCCGGTCGAACAGCCAGCCGGCGATGGTCAGCACCCCGTCCGCGGCGTCCAACGGCGTGCCGTGCGCCGACTCGACGGTCTCGATCTCGTGCCTGCCGCAGTCCCGGATCGCGTCGCAGCGGACCGAGATCTCACCCTCCACCTGCCACGGCGGAGGCGGTCGCAGCACGTTGCGGTGCGGGTCGCGCGGCAGCGAGACGTGCACGAGGAAGGCCACCTCCTCGAACTCGGCGAGCGCCGACAGCCCCGCGTAGGGCGCGCCGGGCAGGTGGTCGAACACCAGCCCGGCGCCCGGTCTGCCGAGGTGGCCGGCCAACCGCTCGATCCGCGCCTCGGCCAGCCTCAGCACGGCGAGCACCGGGTCGACCTCGACCAGGTCGGGGAACACCCACCGGAGGTCGCCCTCCGCCAACGGGATCGCTTCCACGGCTACCGAGTCTGCCCCATGGTCCATATTCATGGTCTTTATAGCTTCAGTGTTGATTAAAAGAAGCGTCCCGGACCCGGTCGCGGCGCTGTTCCGGGTTCCGCTGCGGATCTGAAGCGATTTTGTCGGTCCCGTATGACAGCCTGGACAGGTGTCAAGCACTCCGCGGTCTCCAGCCGACTCGTACGCGGACTTCCGCCGCCGCTCCTCCCGGCCCAAGCTGGCCGACTTCCTGGGGGTCATCTCGTTCGAACTCGACCCGTTCCAGGAACGCGCCTGCGAGGCGCTGGAAGACGGGCACGGCGTGCTGGTCTGCGCCCCCACCGGCGCCGGCAAGACGGTCGTCGGCGAGTTCGCCGTGCACCTGGCCCTGACCGAGGGCCGCAAGTGCTTCTACACGACGCCGATCAAGGCCCTGTCCAACCAGAAGTACGCCGACCTGGTCGCCCGCTACGGCGCCGCGAAGGTCGGCCTGCTCACCGGTGACACGTCGGTCAACGGCGACGCGCCGATCGTCGTGATGACCACCGAGGTCCTGCGCAACATGCTGTACGCGGGCTCCTCCACCCTCAAGACCCTCGCCTACGTGGTCATGGACGAGATCCACTACCTGGCCGACCGGTTCCGCGGCCCCGTGTGGGAGGAAGTGATCCTGCACCTGCCCGAGTCCGTGCGGCTCGTCGGCCTGTCCGCCACCGTCAGCAACGCCGAGGAGTTCGGCGAGTGGCTCGTCGAGGTCCGCGGCGACACCACCGTCGTCGTCGACGAGCACCGGCCCGTGCCGCTGTGGCAGCACATGATGGCGGGCGGCCGGATGATGGACCTGTTCGCCGGCGAGGGCCCCGACGGGCACACCCGCATCAACCCCCAGCTGCTGCGGCACACCGACGACCTGGCCCGCTTCCACGTGCCGTGGAGCCGCAACCGCAACAACAAGGACCAGCGGGGCCGTCCGCCGCGCGGCTCCGGGTTCAAGCCGCCGTCCCGGGTCGACATCGTGCAGCGGCTCGACGGCGCGGGCCTGCTGCCCGCCATCGACTTCGTGTTCAGCCGGGCGGGCTGCGACGCGGCCGTCCTCCAGTGCGTGCGGGCCGGGCTGCGGCTCAACTCCAACGACGAGGTCGAGCAGATCCGCGAGGTCATCGAGGAGAAGACCAAGGACCTGCCGCAGGGCGACCTGATGGTGCTGGGCTACTGGGAGTGGCGCGAGGCCCTCGAACGCGGCATCGCCAGCCACCACGCCGGCCTGCTGCCCGCGTTCAAGGAGACCGTGGAGGAGCTGTTCGTCCGCGGCCTCGTGAAGGTCGTGTTCGCCACCGAGACGCTGGCGCTCGGCATCAACATGCCCGCGCGCACCGTCGTGCTGGAGAAGCTCGTCAAGTACAACGGCGAAGCGCACGTCGACCTCACCCCCGGCGAGTACACGCAGCTCACCGGCCGCGCGGGGCGGCGCGGCATCGACGTCGAGGGCCACGCCGTGGTGGTGTGGCAGCCCGGCGTCGACCCGAAGGCCGTCGGCGGCCTCGCGTCCACCCGCACGTACCCGCTGCGCTCGTCGTTCCGCCCCGGCTACAACATGGCCGTCAACCTGGTGAACCAGCTCGGCGCCGCGGCGGCCCGGGAGATCCTGGAGCAGTCCTTCGCCCAGTTCCAGGCCGACCGGTCGGTGGTCGGGCTGGCCCGGCGGATCGAGCGCAACCGCGAAGCGCTCGGCGGCTACGCCGAGGCGATGACGTGCCACCTCGGAGACTTCACCGAGTACGCGTCGCTGCGCCGCCGGGTCGCCGAGCGGGAGAAGGCGTTGGCGCGCCAGAACACCTCCGCGAAGCGGGCCGAGGCGGCGCAGTCGCTGGAGCGGCTGCGCAAGGGTGACGTGATCGCGGTGCCGTCCGGGCGCCGGTCCGGGCTGGCCGTCGTGATCGACCCGGGGCTCGAACCGCTCGGCGAGGCGCGGCCGTTCGTCGTGACCGAGGACCGGTGGGCCGGCCGGCTGTCGTCGGCGGACTTCCCCATGCCCGTGGAAGTGCTGGGCAAGATGCGGCTGCCGAAGCAGGTCGACACGCGTTCGCCGAAGTCGCGGCGCGACCTGGCGGCGTCGTTGCGCGCCACCGGGATCGTCGCGCCGGCCATGCGCAAGCGCCGTTCGACGGCGGACGACGACGCGGAACTGGCCACGTTGCGGCGGGCCTTGCGCGCGCACCCCTGCCACGGCTGCGAGAAGCGCGAGGAGCACGCCCGCTGGGGCGAGCGGTACCACCGGCTGCTGGCCGAGACCGAGCAGGTCGAGCGCAAGGTCGCCGCCACCACGCACTCGTTGGCGCGCGAGTTCGACCGGATCCGCGGCCTGCTGCGCGAACGCGGCTACCTGCACGCCGACGAGAACGGGCCCGGCGAGGAGGTCACCGAGCACGGCAAGCGGCTGACCAGGCTCTACAGCGAGTCCGACCTGCTGGCCGCCGAATGCCTGCGGCACGGCGTGTGGCGCGACCTCGACCCGGCCGAACTCGCCGCCGTCGTGTCGGCGCTGGTGTACGAGGCGCGCCGGGACGGTCCGCTGGAAGCCAGGCTGCCACCGGGCAAGGTGGCGGACGCGCTGACCGCGACCGCGCGGCTGTGGGCGGAGCTGGAGGACGACGAGCGCAGACATCGGCTCGACCGGACCCGGCAGCCCGACCCGGGTTTCGCGTGGGCGGTGTACCGGTGGGCGCGCGGCGAGTCGTTGGAGAAGGTGCTGTCCGCGGCGGAGGAGAACGGCGCCGAGCTCGGCGCGGGCGACTTCGTGCGGTGGTGCCGGCAGGTGATCGACTTCCTGGACCAGATCCGGGACGTCGTCGGCGGCGGTGATCCGGTGGGCGCCGCCGCGCGCAAGGCGGTGGACGCGTTGCGCCGCGGGGTGGTGGCGATGGCCACCGTTTGACAAAGCTTTGCGGGGCGGGTGGGTACCGTGCGGGTGGCTGTGGTTTGATCGCGCCCGCAAGCCTTGAACAGCTTGTCCAGATCGTTTGCAGACCGACCTTGTCCAGACCGACCGTCGGAGGCCGAGCATGACCAGTCCGTACGGACCGTCCGGAGGGAACGACCCGCAGCCGCAGTGGGGCCAGCAGCAACAGCCCTACGGTGGTGGGTACCCGGGCACGCCGTCGGGTGGTTTCCCCGCTCAGCAGCCCAATCCCTACGGGCAGCCGGACCCCTCGCAGCAGCAGCAACAGCAGCAGTGGGGGCAGCAGCCGGGCCAGCAGCCGTACACGCAGCAGTACCCCGCCGGGTACGACCCGAACAACCCGCAGTCGAACCCGTACGGGCAGCCGCAGCAGGGTCAGTACGGGCAGCCCGGCCAGTTCGGCCAGCCGGGTCAGCCCGGCCAGTTCGGGCAGGGGCCTGGTCAGTTCGGTCAGCCGGGGCAGTACGGCCAGCAGCCGCCGAAGAAGTCCAGCGCCGTGCTGTGGGTCGTGGTTGCGCTGGTCGTGCTGGTGGTCGCGGCCGTCGGCATCACCGGTTTCGTCGCGCCAGGGTTCTTCAACACCAAGGTCTTCGACCAGACCGCCGTGCAGAACGGTGTCGTCGGCGTGCTGAAGGACGACTACAAGATCTCCGACGTGGAGGGCGCGACCTGCCCGGCCGAGCAGGAGGTCAAGCCGAACACGACCTTCGAGTGCAAGGTGAAGGTCGGCGGCAAGGACAAGACGGTCAAGATCACCGTGAAGACCGAGGACGGCGAGTACGAGGTCGGCCAGCCCGCCGGCTGACCTCCCGCTCCGTTGCCCCGAGGCCACTCCCGCTGTCGACGCGGGGGTGGCCTCGCGGCTTTCGCGCCTCGTTGGCTTGACGCCTCGTTGGTTCGCGCCTCGTTGGCTTGGCGCGGTGAATCTCGTTAGCAATGCGAGTGACCTCTGAGGCACCATGCGGAGGTGACCGATTACGACATCCGGGTGCTGGACGACTCCCAGTACCGGACCGCGCACACCCTGTTCCGCGGCACGCTGCACCACGCGCCCGCCCCCGACGACCAGTGGAAGTTCGCGCAAGAGTCGTACGACGAGGGGCGCGTGTTCGGCGCGTTCGGCGACGGGGAGATGATCGGCACGGTGCAGTCGTTCCCGTCCCGGCTGGCCGTGCCGGGCGGGGCCGTTTTGCCGCACGCCGCCGTGAGCCGGGTCGGGGTGCGGGCGGACTGGACGCGCCGCGGTGTGCTGAGCGCGTTGCAGCGGGCGCAGCTGCGGGCGCTGCGGTCGGGCGGCGACGTGATCGCCACCTTGCGCGCGTCGGAGACCGCCATCTACGGCCGGTACGGCTACGGCGTCGCCACCAGGTACCGGAACCTGCGCATCGACCGGCGCCAGGCCGCCCCGCGCACGCGCCCGGTCGGTCGGGTGCGGCTGGTCGAGGGTGAGGCGGGGGAGCGGATCGCGCGCGGGCTGTTCGACGAGCTGTCGCCGGGGCGTGCGGGCACGATCGCCCGGTGGCCCGCGTGGTGGAGCCTGAACGTCCGGCGCGTGGCGGCCGACGAGAACATCAAGTTCGCGGTGCGCTCGGGCGCGGCCGGTGACGACGGCTACGTGGCGTTCAAGGTCGAGCCCGGCAGGCACGACTCGAGCGAGGAGAGGCCGACCACGCTGATGGTCCTGGACCTGTGGGCGCGCGACGCCGAGGCGTGGGCCGACCTGTGGCTGTTCGTGCTCGGCGTCGACCTGGTGGTGGAGGTGTCGGCGGCCGGTCGGCCGGTGGACGAGCCGGTGGAGTGGCTGCTGGGCGACCGGCGCGCGTGCCGGGTGGCCGCGGAGACCGACGAGACGTGGCTGCGCCTGCTCGACGTCCCGGCCGCCCTGTCGGCGCGAACGTACCGCCAGGCCGAGCCGGTGGTGATCGGCGTGCGCGACGCCTACCTGCCGGAGAACGCGGGTTCGTACCGCGTAGCGGCGGACGGCGTGACGCGGGTCGACGACGCGCCCGAGCTGGTGCTGGACGTCGACGTCCTCGGTTCCACCTACCTGGGCGACGTGTCGTTCACAACGCTCGCCGCCACCCGCCGCCTGGACGTCGTCACCCCCAACGCCCCCGCCCGCGCCGACGCCCTGTTCCAGGTCTCCACCCCACCGTGGAGCGGCACCTTCTTCTAACCCCACCTTCTCCCAACCTCACCCCGCCACCCTCGCGCAGCGCCTCCCGACCTCCGTCGCACCGCCCTCACCGTCCACCGACGGCCGCCAGCAACCCGCCACCGCCACCCACCACCGCCAGCCGCGCAGCCCGGCCACCACCACCGCCAGCCGCCGGCAAACCCGCAGCCACTTCGAGCAGCCGCGTCCGGCCGACCGGAGCCGGTGATCTGTCCGTGGCAGCTCGCCGCTGGCGCTCGCGACCGGCGGCCAGCGGCGGGTGGTCGGCGACTGGGCGGCCAGCGGCGGCGGCTGGTGACTGGCGGCTGGTGACTGGCGGCTGGTGACTGGCGGCTGGTGACTGGCGGCTGGTGACTGGCGGCTGGTGACTGGCGGGCGGTGACTGGCGGGCGGTGACTGGCGGTTGGGCGGCAGGCGGTTGGGCCTGGCGCGGCTAGCGGCGCTCCAACGCCGACAGCAGCCTCGGCAACGAGCTGCCGAGTCCCCAACGCCGGGTCAGCTCGGCGACGCGGTCGGGGTCGGCGGGTGCCGCGGGCACGACGTCCGGGCGGTCCATGACGATCTTCGCGTCGGTCGCCACGTTGACCACGGTCGGTGCGACCGCAAGGTAGTCCTGGGCGTTGAGCAGCGCGGTGCGGGCGCGGGTGGTCAGTTTGCGGTCGCGGCCGTCGTGCACGGCGTCGAGGACGGCTTGCAGCGAACCGAACTCGCTGATCAGCTTCGCCGCCGTCTTCTCGCCGATGCCGGCCACGCCGGGCAGGCCGTCGGACGGGTCGCCGCGCAGCACGGCCATCCCGGCGTACGCGCGCCCGGCGTCGTGCACCGGCAGTGCGTACTTGGCGGCCAACTCCACCGGGCCGAGCAACTCGGCCTTCGCCCACCCGCGGCCGAGGTAGAGGACTCGCACCGGGGTCGGCTCGTCGCGCACGACCTGGAAGAGGTCGCGGTCGCCGGTGATCACTTCGACCGGGTCGGCGGTCTCGCGGGCGGCGAGGGTGCCGATGACGTCGTCGGCCTCGTAGCCGGCGGCCTCGGCGGTCGCGATGCCCACCGCGTCCAGCACGTCGAGGATGATCGGCACCTGCGGGGTGAGGGTGTCGGGCACCTCTTCCTCGCCGTCGGCGGCGCCCTCGGCTACGCGGTGCGCCTTGTAGGACGGGAGCGCGGCGACGCGGAACTCCGGGCGCCAGTCGGCGTCCAGGCAGGCGACCAGGCGGCTCGCCTTCCGGTCGGTGATGACCTTCGCGATCGTGTCGACGAACCCGCGCACCGCGTTCACCGGTGTGCCGTCCGGTGCGGTCATCGACTCGGGCAGCGCGTAGAACGCCCGGAAGTACAGGCTGGCGGCGTCCATCAGGACCAGCGGGTTGCTCACCTGGGACAGCTTGCCAGAGACCACCGACATCGCAGACCGCTCGGGCCGTCCCTGTGGATAACCCGGTCGCCAGGTGCAGTTCAGTCCTCGGGTCTGGTTCCGTCTTGGGTCAACTTCAGCTCTTGGGTCTTATGCGAGGGCGAGGGGCTGATGTGTGGGAGGGGAGGGCTGATGTGTGGGAAGGGAGGGCTGATGTGTGGGAAGGGAGGTAGGTGTGCGGAGGGGTGGGGCGGGGGTGGAGGGGTTGGGGCATGGGGGTGGTTGCGGCGGGCCTCATTGTTTCAACCGACGTTTTAGGGGGTTGGAAACGGCGTTATTTTTCATCGGGTTTTCAATGATCACCCGGTCGTGGAGGAGGTCGGTGGGAAATGGCAGGTAGGTGGGGGTGCTGCCCCGATCGAGGGATAGGGCTCGTGGTGCAGTGGCTTGTGGCGTAGGACGGGCTCCGCACCACTAGGCTTCCCTGCATGTCGACCCATGTTGGGCCCGTCGACGTGGACGCCCTGCGCGCGCGCCTCGACCGGGCTACCGCTGCCGCCGCCGTCGCGGGCGTGGACGCGTTGCTCGTCGCGCCCGGCTCGGACCTGCGCTACCTCATCGGAGCCGGCGGCACGTCGTTCGAGCGGTTGACCTGTCTGGTGGTGCCGGTCGGTGGTGTCCCCGTGTTGGTGGTGCCCAAGTTGGAGCACCCGGGTTACGCCGACGTCCCCACCGACGAGCTCGGCGTGGAAGTCGCCACGTGGGTGGACGGCGAGGACCCGTACGCCCTGGTCAAGCGGGCGTTGAAGGGGAACCGGACGGCGGTCTCCGACATGATGCCGGCGCTGCACACCCTGCGGTTGCGGGACGCGGTCAGCGCCGACCAGGTGTTGGCCGGGCCGGTGTTGCGAGAGTTGCGGATGCGCAAGGACGACACCGAGGTGGCCGCGTTGCGCAAGGCGGGCGCGGCGATCGACCGGGTGCACGCGCGCATGGCCGAGTGGCTGCGCCCCGGCCGCACGGAGGCCGAGGTGGGCGCCGACATCGCCGCCGCGATCGTCGCCGAGGGCCACGCCCTGGCCGAGTTCGTCATCGTCGCCTCGGGCCCGAACGGCGCGTCACCGCACCACGACGTGTCCGACCGGGTGATCGAGGCCGGTGACGTGGTGGTGGTCGACATCGGCGGACCGCTGGCCGAGGGCTACAACTCCGACTCCACCCGCACCTACGTGCTCGGCGAGCCGCGCGACGCCGACGTCTGGCGGACCTACGGCGTGCTCCAAGCCGCCCAGCAGGCCGCCGTCGACGCGGTGCGGCCCGGAGTCACCTGCGAAGCGGTGGACGCCGCCGCGCGCGACGTCATCGCCGACGCGGGTTTCGGCGAGTACTTCGTCCACCGCACGGGCCACGGCATCGGGCTGGACGTGCACGAGGACCCCTACATCGTCGGCGGCAACGACCTGCCGCTCGAGCCGGGCATGGCGTTCAGCGTCGAACCCGGCATCTACCTGCCCGGGCGGTGGGGCGCGCGGATCGAGGACATCGTGATCGCCACCGCCGACGGCGTGGAGAGCGTCAACAACCGACCGCACGAGCTGGTGGTGTTGCCCACGTGACGAACCTGGAGCCGATCGACCGGGCGATCCTGCGCGAACTGGCCGCGGACGGCCGGTGCAGCTTCACCGACCTCGCCGAACGGGTCGGGCTGAGCGTGTCCGCCGTGCACCAGCGGGTGCGGCGGCTGGAGCAGCGCGGCGTGGTGCGGGGCTACGCGGCGCGGCTGGACGGCGACGAGGTCGGCCTGCCGCTGACCGCGTTCATCTCCCTGACCCCGATCGACCCCGCGGCTCCGGACGACTACCCGAAGCGGCTGGAGCACCTGCCGCAGATCGAGGCGTGCTACTCCGTCGCCGGCGACGCCTCGTACGTGCTGCGGGTGCGGGTGGCGTCGCCGCACGCGCTGGAGGAGCTGCTCAGGCAGATCCGCGAGGTGGCGAACGTGTCCACCCGCACCACGGTCGTGCTGTCCACGCCGTACGAGGACCGGCCGCCCGCGGTCTGATCGCCCCTCAGAACAGCCGGGTCCACGTGTTCGCGAAGCGCCGGAGCACGTCGCGGTCACGCCGGTCGGGCGCCACCGGCAGGAGGCGCTTGACCTCGTCGTCGGTCGCGGGCCGCACGGACAGCACGAACTCGCGCACCGCCTCGACGTCGGCCCTCTTCGTCACCACGGCGACCGCCTCCACCTCGCCGATCCGCCGCACGAACACGTGGTCGACCTGGTCCGGCCGGTACTCCGGCTCCGTCGTCCCCGCGGTGGCGGGCCGCACCACGAGCCGGGGGAACGCGTGCAGCTCGCCGCCGTCGCCGGACCGGCTGTAGTCCAGGGTGGCCCGGCCGTCGGAGACGGTCAGCCGGGGGAACTGGTAGCCCTCCGGCGTGGCGATCAGCAGCACGCCGCCGGGCAGGTCGGCGTGCGCGATGCGGGACGCGGCGTCGTCGCCGGGCATCGTGGTGGGCAGCCAGATGCCGAACGCCACGGCGGCGACGGTCGCCCCGCCGGCGACGAGCCGGACCACGAGGCCGTGCGCCAGCATCGCCGCGACCAGCGCGAACGGCACGCCGAGCGCGGGCAGCGCGAGCCACGACGCGGGTTCGGAGGGTTCGCTCGACTCCAGCACGGCGTTGTAGAACACGGCGCCGACCAGCCCGAACGCGGTCACCAGCGCCGCCCAGCCGAGCCGGGGCAGCGGCTTGGCCGTCAGCGGGCTGCCGCGGGGGGTGAACGTGCCGATCAAGTACGCCATGGCGAACGGGCCGGCCATGCCGATCACGACCAGCACGGCGCTCTGCAGGAAGAACCCGACCAGCACCAGCCAGCCGACGAAGGCCGCGGACAGCCCCATGACGAGCCACACCACGGCGATCTGCACGGGAACCCGGTAGTCGATCATGCGCACACGCTCTCGTGACCGGGATGCGGCGGGCATCGGTGGATCTACTCAAACGGGGTCGGCGGTGATCGCGTCGTAGGCGGCCTGGACGCGGGCGAGCGCCTCGGCGTCCACGGCGAGCTCCACGTCGTCGATGCGCGACACCGCGACCACGCCGATCGAGTTGGTCAGGAACGCGCCCCGGTAGCGGCCCACGTCGGCCAGCCGCACCACCTCGCGCCGTGACGGCAGCTCCCGTTCCAGCAGCTGCATGGTGATGCCGTGCAGCCAGTCCGCCCGCGGCCACACCACGTCGTCACCGTCGTCGAAGAACGCGATGTTGGCGATCGCGCCCTCCACCACGACACTGTCGGCGGTGAGCAGCGCGTCATCGTAGCCGGCCCGGACGGCACGCCGTCCGTGGTGGAGCTGGCCGAAGCCGCCGAGGTGCTTGATGTGCGGCAGCGGGCGCGTGTAGTCGACCGGCATCAGGCGCTGCGGCGTCGGCGGGGGAGTGGCAGGCGGGCGCACCACGACCATCACCGTCGGCGCGTCCAAGCCGAACACGACGACCCGGACGGCCGCGTCACGGACGTCGTCGGCCAGCGCGTGCGAGATCAGGGCGCGGACCCGGTCGCCGTCCAACGGCGTGCCGTACAGCTCTTGGTTGGCCTGGTCGAGGCGGCGAAGGTGCAGGTCCAGGCCCTTCACCCGGCGGTCGCGGACCTGCATGGCGGTGAAGTGCCCGTAGTTGGCCAGCAGGCCGGGCACGAAGTGGTCGACGGTCGGCGGCTCGCCCTCGATCTCGATCCTCAGCACGCGGGTGAACGTAGCGTGGCGGGAATCGAGGGTCGCCGGTCGTTGCCGCCGTCCCGGGAGGTGGGGAGGGTGGGGATCGTGGAACGCGAGGTCCTGGTGGTCGGGTACGACGGTGCGGCGCTGACCGACATCGCGGGTCCGGCGGACGTGTTCGCCGGCGCGAACCGGGCGTGCGGCGCCGACCGGGCGCGCGAGGTCGACCGGCGGCACGAGACCGACCCGCCGCGCGAGGCCGACCGGCCGCACAAGTCCGACCGGTCGCGCGGGATCGACCGGGCGTGGGGCATCGACCGACTGCGTGCCGACGACGGGCCGCGCGAGGCGGACCGGGAGCTTGCCGGTGAGCCGCGACAACGGGCCCCTCAGGCGCGTGGCGGCTACCGCGTGCGGCTGGCCGGGATCGGTGGCGGGTTCGAGGTGACCGGCGGGTTGCGGATGGAGGCCGAGGACCTGCGGGACGTGTCCGGAGGGGTGGACACGGTCCTCGTGGTCGGCGGCTTCACGTTCGCCGACGCGGCCCGTGACGCCGAACTGCTGCACCACCTGCGGCGGGTCGCGGGCGGCGCGCGGCGGGTGGGCAGCGTCTGCACGGGCGCGTTCGTGCTGGCGGCGGCCGGGCTGCTGGACGGCGCCCGGGCCACGACGCACTGGGCGTTCTGCGACCGGCTCGCGGCCGACCACCCGTCGGTGGACGTGGTGCCGGACGCGATCTACGTGCAGGACGGGCGGCTGGTCACCTCCGCCGGCGTCACCGCGGGCATCGACCTCGCGCTGGCGCTGGTGGAACGCGACCACGACGCCGCGCTGGCCCGGCTGGTCGCCCGCTGGATGGTGGTGTTCCTGCAACGTCCCGGCGGCCAGTCGCAGTTCAGCGTGCGGTCACGGGTGCCGCCGGTGCGGGAACCGGGGCTGCGGGCCGTGCTGGACGCGATCGCCGACGACCCGGCGGCCGGCTGGACGGTCGAGGGCATGGCGCGGCACGCCGCGATGAGCGCGCGGCACTTCGCCCGCGTGTTCCCGCGCCGGGTCGGCGTGTCACCCGCCCGGTACGTCGAACGGGTCCGGGTCGAGGCGGCGGCCGGGCTGCTGGAGTCGGGCGACGAAGGGCTGGACGTCGTCGCCAGGCGCACGGGTTTCGGCTCGGCGGAGACGTTGCGCCGGGCTTTCCTGCGGGTGCTCGGCGTGACGCCGGGCGGTTACCGCGACAGGTTCCGCACCACCGGTGCGGCATGACGACAAGGGGGACCAAGATGGACGTGGCTTTCGTGCTCTACCCGCGGATGACCGCGCTGGACCTGGTGGGGCCGTACGAGGTGCTCGGCCACCAGCCGGAGGTGACCGCGCACTTCGTCGCCGCCTCGCTCGACCCGGTGGTCACCGACGCCGGGCTGACGATCGTGCCGACGACGACGTTCGCCGAGCTGGACCGCGCCGACGTGATCGTGGTGCCCGGCGGCGGTGGCTGGGCGGAGGTGCTGGCGGAAGGGGTGGTCGCGCGGTGGCTGCGGGTGGCGCACCCGACCGCGACCTGGACCACGTCGGTGTGCAGCGGGTCGACGTTGCTGGCGCAGGCGGGCATCCTCGACGGCCGTCCGGCGACCACGCACTGGGCGTTGCGCGACGAGCTGGCCGCCCGCGGCGCGGTGGTCAGCACCGAACGGGTGGTCGTCGACGGGTCCGTCGTCACCGGCGCCGGTGTGTCCGCCGGGATCGACCTGGCGCTCACCCTCGTCGGCCGGATCTGGGGTGACGAGCGGGCCCGGTTCACCCAGCTGGTCATCGAGTACGACCCCCAGCCGCCCTACGAGGCCGGTTCCCCCGAGACGGCGCCGCCCGGGCTCGTCGCCCTCGCCCGCGGCGTGTTCGCGGGGAGTTGACCGGGTCACCGCGGCGAGCACGGCGGGCCGCCCGCCGTGCCCGCGCAGGACCCGCAGCGGCAACCCGGCCAACGCCAGCACCGAGCCCTCCCCGAACAGCTCGCCGTCCAGGTCGAGCGTGCCGCCGAGCACGATCACCAGCGCGTCCCGCCACTGGAGCGGGTCGTACGGGCAGGCGTCCGCCACGGTCACCAGCCGGACGTCGAAGCTCACAGCGCCGTGGGCAGGCCGAAGAGCGCGAACCGGTCCGACGGGAACGTGACGATCTCCACGACCTCGTCGCCCTCGATCCGCAGCACGTCCAGCGCGACCGGCCGGAAGTGCTCCTCGCCGGGCTTGCGGGCGTAGTTGGCCAGCGCGGGCTGCCGGTTCGCCCGGGTCTCGACCACCTTCCACTCGCCGAACGCCTCCGGGCCCACCATCACCGACGCGCAGATCTCCATGACGGCGTCGCGGCCGGACTGCCACTCCGGCTGCGGCGGCATCGTCCACGTGACGTCCTCGCGCAACGCCGAGGCCAGCAACGCCATGTCGCAACGCTCGGTGGCCTCGACGAACTTGCGGACCACCGCCTTCTCCCGCGGGTTCGGCTCGCCCGACCAGTCGGCACGCCGTTGCGGCAGGTGCTTGCGCATCGTGACGCGGGCGCGTTGCAGCGCGCTGTTCACCGCGGGCACGGTGTCCTCCAGCAACGCCGCCGTCTCGCTCGCCGGCCAGCCCAGCACGTCCCGCAGCACCAGCACCGCCCGCTGCCTGGCCGGCAGGTGCTGCACGGCGGCCAGGAACGCCAGCTCGATCGTCTCCCGCGCGACCACCTCCGCGTCCGGCTCGGCGTCCAGCAGGGCGTCCGGGAACGGCTGCAGCCACGGCACGTCGGCCGTCGGCAGCTCGTCGGTCACGCCGATCGCGGGACGGCGGTCGATCACGTCGAAGCACGCGTTCGTGGCGATCCGGTACAGCCAGGCGCGGAACGACGACCGTCCCTCGAAGGTGTCCCTGGCGCGCCACGCCTTGAGGAACGTCTCCTGCACGAGGTCCTCCGCCTCGTCGAACGAGCCGAGCAGCCGGTAGCAGTGCACCCGCAGCTCGTGCCGGCACCGCTCGGCCTCGCGCGTGAAGTCGACGGTCATCTGCGCAACCTCGCTCATGGTCACCCTCCGGGCTTGTACGGTGACGTGCCGGTCGCACGCCGCACAAGTTGTGACGGGGCCGGCCCGGGAAACTCATCGGTCGCGGCCGGATCGGGGGAGCGGGTGGTCGGTGGCACGGGGTTCCGCGCGGTGTTCGCGGTGCCGGAGTTCCGGGTGTTGTGGTCGGCCGCGGTGCTCTCGACCGTCGGCGACCAGCTGGCCAGGGTGGCGTTGTCGGTGCTGGTGTTCCAGCGCACCGGGTCCGCGGCGTGGACGGCGCTGACCTACGCGTTGACGATGCTGCCCGCGCTGGTGTCCGGGGTGCTGCTGACGGGGCTGGCGGACCGGTACCCGCGGCGGACCGTGATGGTGGTCGCCGACGCGGTGCGGGCCGTGCTGCTGGCCGTGATGGCGGTGCCGGGCGTGCCGCTGCCGGTGGTGGCGGCGCTGCTGGTGCTGTCGCAGCTGGCCGAGCCGCCGTTCGCCGCCGCGCAGGGCGCGCTGCTGCCGTCCGTGCTGGGCGGGAAGTACGAGGCCGGCCAGTCGGTGCACCTGATCACCCACCAGGCGGGGCTGCTGCTGGGGTTCGTCGGCGGCGGGCTGGTGGTGGCGTGGCTGGGCACGTCCGGCGCGCTGCTCGCCGACGGGGTGACGTTCGCGGTGTCGGCGTTGGTGCTGCGGTTCGGCCTGCGCCACCGGCCGGCCCCGGCGTCCGTGCCCGCCGCGCGCGTGCGGATCCGGGCCGGCGCGGCGCTGGTGTGGCGGGACCGGCGGCTGCGGCTGCTGGTCGGCCTGGGGTGGCTGGCGCTGTTCACGGTGGTGCCGGAAGGGCTGGCCGCGCCGTTCTCGGCGGAGGTCGGCGCGGGTGCGGCGGGTGTCGGCCTGCTGCTGGCCGCGGACCCGGCCGGGATGGTCCTCGGCACGGTGCTGCTGCGCTTGCTGCCCGCGTCGGCGCGGGTGCGGGCGCTCGGGCTGCTCGCCGTCGCCACCGCGTTGCCGCTGGTCGGGTACCTGTTCGCGCCGGGCCTCGTCGGCGCGGTGGCGTTGCTCGCGGTGAGCGGCGTGTTCAGCGCGTACCAGGTGACGGCCGGCGCGACGTTCGTGCGCCTGGTGCCGGACGAGCAGCGCGGCCAGGCGTTGGGCTTCGCCCGCAGCGGCCTGGTCGCCGCGCAGGGCATCGGCGTCGCGGCGGGCGGCCTGCTGGCGTCCGCGACGGGCTCGCCGACCACCGCGATCGCCGTGGCGGGCGTCGCGGGCGCCGTCCTGGCCCTCACCGCCACCACCGCGTGGTCCCGCGTGGCGCCCGCGGCGGTCGCCTGACCGTGCTGTGGCGCAACCGGTCGTTCCTGTTGTTGTGGGCCGGGCAGTCCGTGTCCCTCGTCGGGTCGCAGGTGACGGTGGTCGCGGTGCCGTTGGTGGCGGCGCTGGCGTTGGGCGCGGGGCCTTGGGGGATCGGGGTGGTGACGGCGTGCGGGCGGTTGCCGTACCTCCTGTTCGGGTTGCCGGCCGGGGTGTGGGTCGACCGGTTGCCGAGGCGGGTGGTGGCCGGGGTGTGCGCCGTCGGGCAGGCGGTGAGCCTGGCGGTCGTGCCGGTGGCGGCCGGGCTCGGGGTGTTGTCGGTCGGGTTGTTGGCCGTGGTGGCGGCCGTGGCGGGGACGTTCGCCGTGTTCGGGGACATCGCCGGGTTGGCGTTGGTGCCGATGGTGGTGCCCGCGGGGGAGTTGACGCGCGCCCAAGGTGTCGTGGAGGTGGGGCAGGCGACGGCGCAGGTGGCCGGGCCCGCGTTGGGCGGGTGGCTGGTCGGCGCGGTCACGGCGGCGGGCGCGTTGGTGGCCGACGCGGTCAGCTTCCTGGTCGCGGCGGTGACGTTGGTGTGGGTCCGGGTGGTCGAACGGCCGCAGGCGCGGGCCGGGATGTGGGCCGGGGTGCGGGCGGTGTTCGCCCACCAGGGGCTGCGGCGGGTCACGCTGTGCACGGCGACGCAGGTCTTCTGGTTCAACGCCTTCACCGTCGTGGTGCTGCTGCACCTGGTGTCGGCGTTGGGCCTGTCGGCGGCCCAAGCGGGGCTGACGTTGTCCGCGGGCGCGGTCGGCGGGCTGGTCGGCGCGCTAGTCGCCGCCCGCTTGGGCGGGTGGTGGGGCAGGCGGCGGACGATGGTCGTCGCGATCCTGGTCACCGGCGCGGGGCAGGCGGCGGTCGCGGTGGACCAGCTGGTGATCGGCGCGGTGGCGGTGATGTGGTTCGCGCTGCAGGTCTACAACGTGCACCAGGTGCCGGTGCGGTACGAGGCCACGCCCGCCGCCCTGCACGGGCGCGTCAACGCGACCATCCGCACGGCGGTCTGGGGCACCGCGCCCGCCGGTGCGCTGGTGGGCGGCCTGCTCGGCGACGCCGTGGGCCCGCGGGCGACGCTCGTGCTCAGCGGCCTCGGCGTCGCGACGGCGTGCCTGTGGCTGGTCCGGGCGCGCATCGGGTGAGCGCGCCGGCCGCGGGAGTCGGAGTGCTCGCCGCGGCCCGCGCGTGGCCTCGGTAGGTGTCGGTCACCTTCGGGGGAACCCGTCTTCACCAGATCTTGTCGCGCATGGCGGCGCACCTCCCCTCGACGTGGCGGGCAGCGGGAACGGCGGCATCGGAGTGATCACCAGATCTTGTCGCGCACGAGGACACCTCGCCTCCGTCTCGACACGGCTACGACCGGCGGGCTTCACCAGATCTTGTCGCGCACCGCGATCACCTCCAGTGGTCCTGGTCACCCCGGTAGCGGCTGACATCGACACAGGTCACCATTACTGTGACCCTCCGTCCGGACGCCATGACGGTCCGGGGTAGACAGTCGTGAGGAACCATGGGCAGAGCGGGTTCGACGTCGTCGGGCGATCGACGCTGGTCACTATGGTCCCTGCCCAAGCGGGCCCTGGTGTACGTGCTGTCGGTGGATCTGCTCGCCGTCCTCGCGCTCGCCGCCACGACCGCGTGGCCGGTGCCCGCCGACTCGTGGACCGCGTTCGCCGTCCTGGCCGGCTGCGCCGCGCTGCACCTGCACTGCTCGCGCTGGATCGAGCGCATCCGCCGCGACCACAGCCACCTGCCGCACGTCGACCTGTGCAGCATCTGGATCCTGGCCGGCGCCCTCGTGCTGCCGCCCTCGCTCGCCGTCGCGCTCGTCGTGCTGATGTACGCGCACCGCTGGTGGGTCGTCGGCCGCTGGGACGCCTCACGCCCACCGCACCGCAACGTGTTCACCACGTCGATGATGGTGCTGGCCACGCTCGCCGCGAGCACCGTGGCGGGCGTCACCGGGCTGCGCGCGAACCTCGGCGCCGGGCGGCCCGACGGCCCGCTCGACCTCGTCGGCCTGGTCGGCGCGGGCGCGGCGCAGTGGCTGGTCAACACCGCCCTGGTGGCCGCGGTGATCCTGCTGACCGTCCGGCCCCGCTCGGTGAAGGACGCCCTCGGCAGCGGCGCGGACAACCTGCTCGAAGCGGGCCAGCTCGCGCTGGGCGGCTTCGTCGCCCTCGCCGTGGCGTGGTGGCCCGGGTTCGCGCTGCCGATGGTCGTCGCGGCCGTCGCCCTGCACCGCACCGTGCTCATCCACCAGCTGGAGCTGGCCGCCCGCACCGACACCAAGACCGGCCTGCTCAACGCCGAGGCCTGGCACCTGCAGGCGACCCTGGAGCTGCAGCGCACCCGTCAGCAGCCGCCCGGCGCGCGGGTCGGCCTGTTCATGATCGACGTCGACCACTTCAAGGACATCAACGACACGCACGGCCACCAGACCGGCGACCTCGTGCTGCGGCGCATCGCGGCGGCGTTGGAGAGCGCGGTCCGGCGGGGCGACGCGGTGGGCCGCTTCGGCGGCGAGGAGTTCGCCGTGCTGCTGCCCGGCGTGGACCACGAGGAAGCGACCGCGATCGCCGAGCGGGTGCGCGCGGAGGTCCACCGGGTCCTCGTGGACGACGGCGACGGCGGCGTGGTGGCGGGCCTCACGGTCAGCATCGGCATCGCGGTGTGGCCGGAGGTCGCCGAGGACACCGTGTCCGGGCTGCTCGCGGCGGCGGACTCGGCGCTGTACGAGGCGAAGCGGCTCGGCCGCGACCAGGTGCAGGCGGCGGGCGCGCGCCGCCGCGCCCGGTGGACGCCGGCGACCCGGTCCGAACGTCCCGGGGTGTAACGACCGCGACTACCCGGCAGATCTGCTACAGGTCGGGCCTGAAGGTGGCGTAGTTTCCTGCCCGCCACCTCCGACACGGTGGACCTCCTCGCTTGCAAGGGTCGTGAGCCAGTGGACCTCGGTGCCCCGCACGGCATCCGCTTCCGCTTCGAAGCGGGGCTGCTGCGTGCCGTCCTGCTCGACGCGCACCGCAAACCGCCCGTCGACGCCGCCGAGGAGCTGACCGCCGAGGCGGGCGCGCGCGACCTGCTGGTCGAGCAGACCCGGGACGGGCACGAGCGCGCGGTGCTGCGGCAGCGGTTCGACCTGCCCGCGCCCGCGCGGTGGCGGCTCGCCGTGGACGCGCCCGCCACCGAGACCGCCGACGGGGTGTCGTTCGCGCTGCCGGACTCGGTGACGCTGCTGGTGTCCGGCTCGCAGCCGTGCGAGGTCGTGGACGGCGGCGTGTGCGTGCGGCTGCCCGCGGGCGAGTCCGACCTGGACGTCACGGTGATCAGCGAGCCCGTGTTCGAGGTCGGCGACACGGTCGTGGTGTGCCGCCCGGACCAGCTGCGGGAGGCCGCGGTCGTGGTGTCGTGCCTGCCCGCGGACCGCGTCACGCCCGTCGTCGCGCTGAGACCCGGGCACCCGTCGTCGCACCGGCACGACCGGCTGCTGGCCCACCTGCTCGACGCCACGGGCGTGCGCCGCGCGGTGTTCCTCGACGAACCGGACGAGGAGCTGTTCGGCGCGCTGCCCGAACGCCTGCACCTGCCGTGCGAGGAGCCCGTCGGGCTGACCGCGAAGGCCTGGGAGCTGCTGCGCGGCGGCGGCGAGCCCGAACGCACGCTCGACGTGGCGCCGGACGCCGACTTCGTCGCCGCCCTGTTCACCGCCCTGCGCACGGGCGCGGCGCTGCGCGTGGACGAGGACGCGCCGCCCGTGCCGTTCGCCGAGCACAACCCGGACGACGCCGACGAGGCCGTGCTGATCGACCGCGCCGGCGAGGCCGACGGCCTGATGGCCGCTGTCTACGCGCACCACCGCGGCGCCCGGCTGGTGATCGTGCCCGAGCCCGACCTGGCCCTGGTGGGCGCGGTGGTGGCCGAGGAGCAGGAGCGGGTCACCGCGGCCGCGGGCGCGATCGGCGACGCGGTCAAGGGCATCGGCTTCGTCGAGGCGCTGTGGCGGTACCTGTCCAGCGGCGGGCACGACCCGTACGCGGCGGTCGAGGCCGCGGTCACCGCGCAGGTGCCCGCCGACGCGGTCGCGGAGGTCGGCGACCGGGCGCTGACCGCGTTCACCGCCGGGCTGCCCTACTCGTTCGTGCACACCGAGGACGTGAACTGGGCGCGCAAGCCGATCGGGCACGTGGTGGCCGACCCGGCGCTGGTCGTGCTCACCGAGCTGCACCGCGCGGGCGTGGCGCGCGAGCCCGGCGCGTTCAGCGTCGTGGTCGACGCCGGTGCGTTCACCCCCGGCGGAGCCGAACACCGGACCGCGGCGCCGGGGACTGCTCTCCGGCACCACACCCACCCCATCGTGCTGTCCGAGCAGGACGCCTCGCCGGACGTGCTGCGCGACCTGGTCGTGGACCTGCCGGTCGAGCTGGTGTTCTTCAACTGCCACGACGCCGACGACGCGATCGCGCTGGGCGGGCAGGCGCTGCCGGACGACGACATCCCGGTGGCGCTGCGGCACCGGCCGATCGTGTTCAACAACTCGTGCCGGTCGTGGACGGGGCTGGGCCGCGAGTTCGTCCGCGCCGGCGCCCGCGGCTACATCGGGACCCTGTGGACCATCCCGCCGAACCTCGCCGCCGGGTTCGCCCGCACCGTCGTGCGGCGGCTCACCGCCGAGGAGACGCCGGCCGCGCGGGCCATCGTCAACACCGGCACGCCGGGCGGCATCGAGCGGTCCTACCTGTACGTCGGCACGGTCAACGGCCGGCTGGACGAGTGGCGCGACCGGTCCACCACCGCCGCCGAGGCCGCGTTGACGGGGTGCGAGCTGCTGGCCGCCGCCGCGCGCGACCGGGCCGGCCCGCTCGCACCCGTGCTGCGCCGGGAGCTCACGGCGTTGCGCGAGGTCGCCGACACCGGCGACGCGACCGACACCCCGGCCTACGCCGACGTGCTGCTGGCCGAGCTGGGGCTGGAGGACGACGAGGAGCGGGCCGCCGTCCTCGTCGACCGGGTCGACGCCCTGCTGACCGGGCTCGACCTGCCCGAGGACGAGCTCGAAGCCCTCTGGGCGACCAGGTTCGAGCTCACCGGCGCCCGCTCCGAGCGGCGCGGGGAATACGGGGCCGCGCTCGCGGACTTCGAACGGTGTGTGGGCCTGGGCGACGCGTGCCGCGACCGAGCGGACGTCCTGCTGCGAATGGCGAGGCTGCTGATGCGCGAAGGCAGAACCGACGAAGCCGGACAGGCGGCGCGGCTGGCGTACGAGGAGCACCGGGTGCGGGAGGACGGGCCCGGGCGGCTCGAGTCGATCACCGTGCTCGACGAGCTCGGCGACGCCGATCCCGAGACCGCCCTCCGGTACGCCGTCGAGGGCCGCGACCTGGCCGGGGAGCTGGGCGACCGCGTCCGGGAGGCCGAGTTCACGCTCGCCGAGTGCGACCGGCGCCGCGACCGCGGCGACCTCGCCGAGGCGATCGAGGCCGGGTCGCGCGCCGTGGAGCTCTTCCGGGACCTGGGCGACGACCGGCGGGAGCTGGCCGCGCTGCGCCGGCTCGGCGCGTGCCACCGCGACCGGGGCGACCTGGAGACCGCGCAGCACTACGCCGCCGTCGGCCTGGCCCGGGCCGAGCAGGTCGGCGCGGCGGCCGAGGTGGCGTCGTTCCACGACGACCTGGGCGGCGTGCTGACCGCGCGCGGCGAGCACGGCAAGGCGTTGGAGCACTACCGGCACGCGGTGGAGAAGCTCGTCGCGACCGGCGCGTGGGAGCGCGGCGCGGAACTGCTGCCGCACCTGGCCGTCGGCGCCGTCCGGGCGGGCGACCCGGAGGCGCTGTGGACCGCGGCCCTGAGCGGCGGCCTGATCTGCGAGGTCGCGCCGCGCGAGGTGTGGGCGTCGGTCGTGCCGCTGGTGGTCGACTCGATGAAGCGGGCGATCGAGACCGGTCCGCTGGAGCTGACCGAACGCGGCATGACCGACTTCGCCAGCGCGGTGACCGCGGGCCGGCGGGAGGACATGCCGTTCCAGGTCGGTCTGCTCGCCGACGTCGTGGTCGTGCTGCTGGCGTGGCTGATGGACCGCGCCGACCCCGACATCCTCGCCTTCGCCCGCGAGCTGGACCGCACCAGCGGCGGCGTGCTCGACCTCGTCGGCTACGTCGCCGTGCCCTACGGCGACCGCGCCCGCAACCCCGGGACGGGCCGGTCGCGGCCTACCAGTGGCGGCCCGCGCTGAGGTCCTCCAGCTCGGGCCGGGACAGGTGCAGCACCCGGAAGCGCACCTCGCCGTCGGTGTCGGGTGCCGTGCGCCAGAGGCTGAAGTGCACCAGCTCCCAGTTCCGGGTGTCGACCGCCAGCGCGGTGCTGTGCAGGTCGGGGTGGTCCTTGAGCCCGTCGACCCGGTCGAGCGCCTGGTCGACGGCCTCGGCCGCGTCGGCGTCGGCGGGCAGCCGCCAGGTGCGCTTGGTGGCGGCGGCCGGGGTTTCGGCGGCGCCGCGTTCGAAGGCGAGGCCCGTCCAGTGCTGCACGACGGGGCGGCCGAAGTCGGCGCTCAGGCCCCGGAAACCCGGTCCCCACAGGAAGCTGTTCATGCCCTCGGCGGTGCGCCACAGGTAGAACGGCGCGTACTGGTTGACCGGCGAGCCGTCGACACCGCGTTCCCGCACGCAGTAGGCCTTGAGGCCCAGGCCGGGGAAGGCGTCCAGCGCGGAGCCCTTGGTGGCGACCCGGGTGCGGATGACGTCCATGTCGTAGTCGGCGGGCAGGGTGATCTCGTAGTGCATCGCGTGCATGGTCAGTTCCCCCGGTACTCGGCTGCGGTGCGCGGGTACAGCTCGCGGTAGGCCGCGAGCTGGCCCCAGGACGTGGTGGCGGACTCGGCTCGGAGCAGGCCGTGGACCAGCGCGCGGGCGAACACCCGCCGTGCGGCGGCGAGCACCTCGTGGGGGTCGGCCGCGTCGTGGGTCCCGGTCGTGGCGGCGAAGACCGTGTCGCCGTCGGTGAGGCCGTGCGCCGGGCGGACGGCGGTCGCGAGCCCGTCCTGCGCGGCGTTGGCCAGGGCGAACAGGTGCGGCAGGCGGGCGTTCGTGGCGATCACGCCGATGACGGTGTTGAACGGCTGGGGGTGCCCGGTGGTCCGGGCCGCGTCGAGGTCGTCGCCCTGGTAGGCGGGGAACTCACCGGGCAGGCCGAGGTGCGCGGCGAACGGCAGGCCGGTGTCGAGGTCGACCGACGGGCCCACCGCGTTGAGGACGGCCACCGCGCCCACGACCACGCCGCCGGGCAGCGTGGCGCTCGCCGTGCCCAGGCCGCCTCTCATCGTGGCGTTGAGCGCGCCCGTGCCCGCGCCGACGTTGCCCTGGGCGAACTCCACGCCCGCGTCGCGCACGGCCTCCGCGCCCTCGGCGGGCCCCGGCCGGGCGTGGAAGTCACCGCCGCGGCCGAGGTCGAACAGCGCGGCGGCGGGCACGAACGACCCCAGCTCGCGGGCCGCGCCGTCGGCCGCCGCGAGCCCGTACGCGCTCCCGCCGGTCAACAGCACGCCGCGCACCTCCCGGCCGCCGTGGCGGGGGTCGAGCGCGGCGGTGTCCCGGGTCGCCGGCGCACCACCGCGAACGTCCACAGTGGACAGCGTGCCGGGTGGGAACAGCACGGCCGTGGAGCCGGTCAACGCGCCGTCACCGATCCGCGTGGCGTGCCCGACCAGCACGCCGGCCACCTCGGTGATCGAGTTCCGCACGCCTCCGATGGTACGGCGCGGCTCGGCGTCGAGTCCGCCGCGGTGGTGGCGGTGACGTGTGGGGCTCACCTCGGACGTGCCTACCGGCGGGACCCGTGATGACCGGTAGCGTGCCCGAAGCGCCTTGACGGTCGGCGGCGTGCACGAGCACTTCAGCGACAATCTGTGAGGCGGACATGCGTTTCGTGATTCGCGCCGACCGGCGGGTACACCAGAGCTCGGCGTTCGGACGGCAGCGAGATCTACCTCGGTCCCGAGTCGGGCCCGGACTCGCGTTGATCCGAGTGGCGCGGCTGATGGACTGAGGCTTCAGCTCGCCCGGCGAGGGGGCGCCTGATGTTCCCGCTGCGGTCGACCGTGGTGGCGGCACTCGTGTTGTCGTTGTGCGTGGCGTGCGGCGGGGAGGAGGTCGAGCCGCCGAGGCGCGACCCCGCGCTGGTCGCCGAGGTGGAGGACTTCCCGGCTTCCGATCTGGAGCGGAAGCCGTTCAAGGCGTTTGTCGGTCGCGTACGTGCGGAAGACATGCGCCTGCCGGCTTGCCGAGGACAACTCCAAGCCCTTGCCGCCGTGATCGGGGTGGTCGTCAGGCTTCGGCGGTGAGCAGGCGGGCGCCCAGTTCGCGGACCACGGAGGCCAGCAGGTCGACGTCCTCCTCCGTGGTACGCCAGTTCACGATCGCCGGGCGCAGGGCGACCACGCCCCGGTAGACCGTGGTGCCCGCGTAGACGCGGCCGTCCTCGATCAGGGCCTCGCCCAGCCTGCGGTTCAGGTCGTCGAGGGCTTCGTCGGGCACGCCCGGTGGGCGGTAGCGGAAGCAGACGATGAAGAGGGTGATCGGGGCCAGCAGCTCCAGGTCCGGCGCTTCCCCGATGCGGCGGCCCAGGCGCAGCGCCAGGTCCTGGTGGCGTTCGACCATCGCCCGGTGGCCGTCCCGGCCGTAGGCGCGCAGCGTCGCCCAGATCGGGAACGCGCGGGCGCGGCGGGAGGACTCCGGGCCCAGGTTGTTGTAGTTCACGGACTCGTCGTCCGGCTCCGGCAGGTACGGGGCGTTCCAGGCGCCGAACGCGTGCCCCAGCAGCGCCCGGTCCCGCACGAACGCCATCCCGCTCTCGTACGGCACGTTGAGCCACTTGTGGCCGTCCGCGGCCACCGAGTCGGCACGCTCCACGCCGCGCACCAAGTCGGCCGTCCGGGGTGAGAGGGCGGCGAACAGGCCGAACGCGCCGTCCACGTGCAGCCACGCCCCGTGCCGCTCGGCCAGGTCGGCCATCTCGTCCAACGGGTCGAAGTCGCCGCCGTTGACCTCACCCGCGTTGCCGATCAGCACCGCGGGCCCCGACGACGCCAGTTCGCGGTCCAGGGCGTCGACGTCGAGCCGGCCCGCGTCGTCACGGGTCAGCGTCCGCACCGAGTCCCGGCCCAGCCCCAGCATCTGAAGTGCCTTGCGGCTGCTCGGGTGCACGTACCCGCTGGAGAACACCGGCAGCCGCGGCAGGCCCACCAGGCCGTCCGCGGTCACGTCCACCCCGTGCTGCCGCGCCCACCAGTACCGCGCGCACGCCAGCCCGGTCAGGTTCGCGAACGTCGCGCTCGGCGTGAGCACGCCGCCGTGCGACGGGGGCAGCCCGAACAGCTCCTTCAACCACCGCAGCACCACCGTCTCGGCGTGCGCGGCCAGCGGCGAGGCGGGCCACAGGCCACCGGCCTGGTCCAGCAGCGACGTCACCCAGTCCGCGGCCTGCGCGGCCGGCGTCGCGCCACCGACCACGAAGTGGAAGAACCGGGGCCCGGACGAGTGAGTGGCGGCCCGCGTCCCGATCCGCAGCAGGTCCGCGACGGCGGCGATGGTCCCGTCACCGGCCTCCGGCAACGGCCCGTCGAGGTCCTTGATCAGGTGGGCGTGCGTGGCGTCGCGCACCGGCAGGTGCGGCAGCGCGTCGAGGTACGTCCCGGCGGCCCGCGCCACCATCCCCAACGCCTCGGCGGCGTCCTCTCGTGCGTTCAGCGGATCACCCATCATGGCAGAGTAGGCGCTGATGACACGACGTGGGCGGTTTCGAGGTCGGGCGGTCGACGCCGGAGTGGACGCGTTCCTCGGCATCCGGTACGCCGAGCCGCCGTTCGGGCCCCGCCGGTTCGCCGCACCCGTCCCGACCGACTTCGCGGGCGACTGCCTGGAGTTCGGGCCGATCGCGCCGCAGTCCGCGCGGTTGCCCGGCGCGCCGGTGTGGCGTCCGGGCGACGAGGACGTGCTGACCCTCAACGTCTGGACGCCCTCCACATCGGACGGGCCCTGGCCGGTGCTGTTCTACGTGCACGGTGGGGCCTACACGTTCGGCTCGTCGGCCCAGCCCGACTACGACGGCGCCGAGCTGGCCCGCGCCGGGCTGGTCGTGGTGACGTGCAACTACCGGCTCGGGTTCGAGGGTTTCGGGCACGTGGAGGGGCAGCCGGCCAACCGGGGGCTGCTCGACCAGCGGGCCGCGCTGCGGTGGGTGCGGGAGAACATCGCGGTGTTCGGCGGCGATCGCGACAACATCACCGTCGGCGGGCAGTCCGCGGGCGCCGCGTCGGCGTTGTTCCTGGCGGCGTGGGAGCCGGTGCGGCGGGTCATCGCGCACAGCGTGCCGAACCGGGTCTACACGCCGGGGTTCGCGCGCCGGGTCGCGGAGTGGGTCGACACCGGCACGCCGGAGTCGACGGTCGCGTCGACCGACGCCCTGGCCGCCGCGCAGCGCACCGGGCCGTTGAGCCACGACCCGGTGCTGTTCGGTCCGGTCGCCGACGCGCTGCCCGCGCTGCCCGCGGCGACCGACGCCCTGCTGTGCCACACCGACGTCGAGTACGCGCTGTTCGAGGCGGTGGGCACGTTCCGGCCGCCGGCGGACCTGCGGGCGTTCGGCCGCGCCTGGGGCATCCCCGACCACGTCGTGGCCGCGTACGAGCACTTCGAGGACGCGCACGTGCGGCTCGCGGGCGACTTCGTCTTCGCCGAACCCACCACCAGGCTGGCCGAGGCGCACGGCCGGGCGTTCCTCGCGCGGTTCACCCGGCCGCCCGCCTGGCACACCGCGGACGTGCCGTTCTCGTTCGGCAACCTCGACGGCGCGGACTTCCTCATCGGTGGCCGCGCGGGTGACGCCGAGCGCGCGCTCTCCCGGCGGATGCTCCGGGCGTGGGTCGACTTCTGCGCCACCGGCGACCCCGGCTGGACCGGTGTCCGGCACTGGGGCGACGACGTCGAGGCCCGGCGCGAGCCGTGGCGCGGCGTGGACCTCTCCGCGCCCGTCGACCACCCCGTGCAGCCGGTCACCTGACGGCCTCCCGCACGGCGGGCGCGATCTCGTTGGCCCACGTCCCGAGCGCCACGTCGGTCACCGGCTCCTTCACCGGGAAGTAGACGAAACCGGCGGCGTCGTGCTCCAGGACCGCGCCGGTCAGCTCCTCGACCCACTGCCCGACCGAGCCGCCGACCCACCGGCCGTCCCCGTCACGGGTCGCGGCGAGCGGCGTGGACGTGATCACGCCCGGCAGGTTGTAGACGGTGGCGACGTCGCGCGGATCCCGGCCGGCGGCCCTGGCCGCCTCGTCGACCACGGGCCGGGACGTCCGGTACCGCTCGCTGAGCCAGTCCGCCGCGTGCCCGGGGATCCAGCCGTCGGCGAGCTTGCCGGTGACCGCCAACGACTTCGGCCCGACCGAGCCCGTCCACACCGGCGCGGCGGGCACCGGCGCCGGCTGCAACGCGGTGACCTGGTAGAACTCGCCGTCGAACGTCACCGGCTCGCCACCGCCGGACAACGCCCGGACCAGCGTGATCGCCTCCTCGAAGGCGCGGATGGCCGCACCGGGCGTCAGCCGTCCGACACCCAACCTGGCGATGTCGTCCCACAGTCCGCCCGCGCCCATGCCGAGCACGATCCGGCCACCCGACAACGCGGACAGCGACGTCACCGTGCGGGCGAGCACCGGCGCCGGCCGGCTCGGCAGGTTGGTCACGCTCACCAACCCCGTGACGCCCGTGGTCCGGCCGAGCACCGTGCCCATGAGGGCGTAGGCGTCGAGCCGGTCGCCGAAGTACGGGTGGTCGGACGCGGTGACGAGGTCCAGGCCCGCGCGGTCGGCCGCGACCGCGTGCCGGAGGGTTTCCGCGGCCCGGCCGACGGCGGTGCTGATGCCGATCCCGAACAACGGCTTGCGTGGCGACATCGAGGTGATGTCCTTCCCGGTAGTTGGTTCGCGGTGCGAACGAGTATCGTGATCCCATGGCCAAGGCCGAGGGTGAGCAGATGGGCATCGTCACCGCGCTGGTGCGCGCCACGTTCCTGGTGGACGCGGTGTACGCCGACTCGGCCCGGGAGTACGGCCTGACCCAGCAGCAGGGGCAGTTGCTCTGCGTGCTGATGCCCCGGTCCTACGGCATGGGCGAGCTGGGCGAGGTGCTCGGCCTGGCCAAGTCGAGCCTGAGCGGTCTGGTCGACCGGACCGCGCGGCGCGGCCTGGTCCGCCGCGAGGCGGACGCCCACGACAACCGCGCGGTCCGGGTCGAGCTGACGCCCGAGGGCAGCCGGCTCGCCGACGAGTTCTACGCCGAGACGTGCCGCCGGATCGAGCGGCTGCCCTCGGGCCTGCCCGACGCCGAGCGCGAGACCCTCGCGGACCTCCTGTCCCGCCTGGTGCGGGACAACGAGGTGCCGCCGGTGTTCATGGTGTTGAACGAGCAGGGTCAACGGGTGGCGGGGTCGACGCCGAACAGCTCCACGAACCGCCCGGTGAACAGGTCGGCCCCCTTGTAGCGGGCGACGTCCTCCGGCGACAGGAGCGTCGTGCCGTCCGGGGTCGGGAACTGGCCCACACCGCCCTTCGGGCCCAGCGGCAGCAGGATCGACGGCACGGGGGACGGGCGGTAGGTGGCCGTGGGCCGCTCGCCGCGCACCTGGGCCGCGATGTTCTTAGCCACCACCTCGGCGTGCTGCATCGCGTACCCGGCCATCTTCGCCTCGGCCAGGTCGGTGATGTCGCCGACCGCGTACACGTGCCGGTGGCCCTCGACGTTGAGCGTTTCGGTCACCCTGACCCGGCCCTGCGGCGTCCGCGCGTCGTCCAGGAAGCCGCCGTTGACGCGCGCGCCGTGGCAGCGGAACCAGATGTCGGCGGTGAGCTCGCCGTCGGTCGTGCCGACGGTGAACGTCCCGGCCCGCGCCGGTTCCGTCGGCGGCGCCGCGGTCAGCGCCGTGCCCAGCCGCAGCTCCACGCCGATCGCGTCGAGCTGCCGGTGCAGCTCGTCGCGCAGCTCGGGCTCGAACCCGGGCACCAGCCGCTCGGCCGGGTCGACGACGGTCACCCGCTTGTCCGGCCACACCGCCTTGATCTCGCCGGACAGCTCCAGGCCGACCGGGCCCGCGCCGACGATCAGCACGCGCGGCGCGTCGGCGAGCTCCTTGTGGGTGGCCAGCAGCCGGTCCAACGCCTCGGTGGACGACTCGGTGTCCGTCTTCGCCGGGTACGGGTAGTCCGACCCGGTGGCCAGCACGACGTAGTCCGCGGCGATCCGCTCGCCGGAGGCCGGCGTGACACCGCCCGGGTCGACCGACGCGGCCCGGGCGCGGACGACCCGACCCCGCGCGAGCAGGCCGTCGTACGGGAAGAAGATGTTGCCCGCCCAGTCCGGTTCCACCAGCGCCCGCAGCGATCCGGCGGCGTGGACGAACGCGTCCTTCGGCTCCACCAGGACCACGTCGGCGTCCTCGTCCAACGCCTTGGCGACCGCGGCGCCCCCGTACCCGCCGCCGACGACCACGACAACACGACTCATCTCGGCACACTCCCCAGCGATCAGTAGTTCGTCCTACGAACCATACTAGTTCGTAGGACGAACTGACAAATCGCGGTGAGGATCGTCCCGGGTGGCGGTGTCAGCGCGGGTCGTCGCGCTCCCGCCGCACGGTGACCTTGCGGCCCTTGATGGTCGCGCCCCGCAACGAGGCGATGACCTGCTGCGCGGCCGAGTCCGGCACCTCCACCAGCGAGAACCGGTCGGCGATCTCGATCGCGCCGATGTCGCGGCCGTTGAGGCGCGCCTCACCCGCGATCGCGCCCACCAGGTCCTGCGGCCGGATGCCCGAGCTGCGGCCCGCGCCGACGAACAGCCTGGTCATGCCCGCGGACGGGCGGCGCGGCCGGCGCGGCTCACGGCGTTCGCCGCCGCCCTCGCGCCCGCGGCGGTCACCGGACGGCCCGGACCGCGGCACGTACTCCGGGATCTCCTCCTCGTCCGCCGCCGCGCCGGTGGCCTCGTGCGCGAGCTTCACCGCCGCCAGCGCCACCTCCATGACGTCGAACTGGTCGGTCAGCGTCTCCACCACGACCCGGAAGCTCTCCAGGTCGTCCTCCAGCAGGCTCTCGTGCAGCGCGGCGCGGGTCAGCTCCAGCCGGCGCGCCCGCAGGTCCGCGATCGTCGGGACCTTCTCCATGTGGATGCGCTGCTTGGTGACGCGCTCGATGGTCTTGAGCATGCCGTGCTCGCGCGGCTCGGCCAGGGTGATCGCCACGCCCTCGCGGCCCGCCCGCCCGATCCGGCCGATGCGGTGCACGTAGGACTCCGGCGCGGACGGCACGTTGTAGTTCACGACGTGCGTCAGCTGCTCGATGTCCAGCCCCCGTGCCGCCACGTCGGTGGCCACGAGCAGGTCGGCCGTGCCGTTGCGCAGCCGCGTCATCACGCGGTCGCGCTGCTCCTGGCTGATGCCGCCGTGCAGCGACTCGGCCCGGTAGCCGCGCCCGTTCAGCGTCTCGGTGAGCTGGTCGACCTCGTCGCGCGTGCGGCAGAACACGATCGCCGCGGTCGGCGCCTCGACGTCCAGCACCCGGCCCAGGGCGGCGGGCTTGTGCGCGCGCGGCACGACGTACGCGCTCTGGCGCACCTTCGGCGCCTCGCCGGGCTCCGCCTGCTCGCGGCCGATGGTGATGCGCACCGGGTCGGACAGGTGCGTGCGGGCCAGGCGGTCGATGCGGCCGGGCATGGTCGCGGAGAACAGCACGGTCTGCCGCTCCGACGGCGTCTCGGCCAGGATCGTGTCCAGGTCCTCGGCGAAGCCCATGTCGAGCATCTCGTCGGCCTCGTCGAGCACGACGACTTCCAGGTGCTCCAGCTTCAGCGTGCCCCGGTTGAGGTGGTCGACCGCGCGGCCCGGCGTGGCCACCACGACGTCGACGCCCTGCTCCAGCACCCGCAGCTGCCGCCCGATGGGCTGGCCGCCGTAGATGGGCAGCACCCGCGCGCCCAGCTCACGGCCGTACCGGTGCACCGCCTCGGAGACCTGCACCGCCAGTTCCCGCGTCGGCACCAGCACGAGCGCGAACGGCGCCCGTCGCTCGCGCTCGCCGCCCGCCATGCGCTCCAGCACGGGCAGCGCGAACGCGGCCGTCTTGCCGGTGCCGGTGGCGGCCTGGCCGAGCAGGTCGCGGCCGGCGGTCAGCGGCGGGATGGCCTCGCGTTGGATGGGGGTGGGCTCCTCGTAGCCGAGGCCGGACAGCGCCCGGAGCAGTTCGGGGCGCAACCCGAGGTCGGCGAAGCTGGTCCGGTCGTCGGGCTCGTCGTTCATGCCCTCAAGTCTCGCTGATCGCCCCTGAACCGCTCGGTGAGGGGGGTCGCGCGCCGCGGTCGGGTCCGGGATTCCGCAGTCACCGCGAATCGCGTCGCGCCCGTCCGGATCGGGTCCCGGGCTCGTGCTCATCGCGTGGCCCGGGGGTCGGGGAGTCGGCGGTGAAGTCACGCCGTCAAGGGTCGAACGCACCACACGGGCGTATCGGCGGTCGACTCCGGGGATTGTCCGAAATTGACGGTTGACGGCCGGTTGTCGAGCGTCGGCCGAAGTGTCGGGAATACGGGAATCTGCGGGAATCGCGTCGCGCGCGGACGTCCGAGGCTTTTCGGGAAGCGGAGTCGGGTGAGGCGTGGCCGCCGCTCGGGGTAACACCGGTGCGGCCGATCGTCACGGCTGCGACCGGGGATTCACCCGGAGGTCACACTGGGGCCGCCCGCTATACCTCTCCTATACTTGGCGATCGGCATCCCCTTCATGGTCAACTCACCGGTAGCGTGCCGCGAGATCGATACCCAGCGTGAGTTCCGACCAGTGGGAAGTGGTGCGCGTGGCGGTGGACGACTTGGACGGGCATTCCGGGCACGACGTCCGGCCGGTCTCGTTCGGCCTCGACGGGGTGTGGTTCGAGATCCGCCTCGGCGCCGCGAACGCGGCCAGACTGCGTGCCGTCCTGGACCGGTTCGTGCGTGCCGCGCGGCGGGTCCCCGGCACCGCTCCGGCACCGGTACGCAGCGCCGATGCCCACCTGGCGCAGGTCGTGCGGCAGTGGGCGCGCGAGCACGGCTACCGGATCTCCGACCGCGGCAGGCTCTCGGAGATCGTGCTGGAGGCCTACGAGCACGCGCACAGCGGCCGACGGCGCGCGGACGGGTCGCGGGGAGTCGCCGATCACCCGAAGCGGCTAGGTGGTCGTGACGCGCCGTGACCGTGACCGCCGTCGGGCCCAAGTTCGTCGAGTCCGGAAGCAGCAGCCGGAGTCCGGCGCTGCCCCGATCGGCGGCATACCGCCGCGGCACGGTCCCAGTGGTTCAAATGATATTTCCCCCATCGTGACGGGCTCGGCAACATGTCAAACGCTTTAGTCGGCCGATTTCGAGGTTGGATGGCCGGCTACCGCGCGCTCTGCGCCGTCTAGAGACTGGGGGTCGTGACCATGCGGGTGCAGATTCTCGGTGCTGTCGCCCTCGCACGTGAGGATCGTCGGATGGGTGTGGCCGCTCGTCAGGTGCGCACCCTGCTCGCGTTGCTGGCGCTTTCACCGGGCGCCCCCGTTCCGTTCGACCAGCTGGTCGAGGAATTGTGGGCCGGTAAACAGATGGGAAACGCGCGCAACGCGCTCCAGGCGAATGTGGTGCGGCTGCGCAAACTGCTGGAGCAGTTCGCCGACGTGCCGGGCGACTGCCTGGTCCGCACGGTGAGCAGCGGCTACGTGCTCGACCTGCCGGGCGCGGCGGTCGACGCGCAGCTGTTCCGCGACCTGGCCGACCGCGGCTCGGCCCTCGTGCCGCAACGGCCCGGCGAGGCGATCGACCTGCTGGAACGCGCGTTGCGGCTGTGGCACGGACCGGCGCTGTTCGACGTGAGCGACGGCCTGCGGTTCCGCATCGAGGCCGCCCGGCTCGACGAGCGCAGGCTCAGCGCCCGCGAGGACCTCATCGCCGCCAAGCTCGCCAACGGCGAGGACCGCGGCGTCGTGTCCGAGCTCAAGCAGCTCGCCGCCGAGTACCCGGAGCGGGAGCGGTTCAGCGAGCAGCTGATGGTCGCGCTGTACCGCAACGGCAGGCAGACGGAGGCGCTGGACGTCTTCCACCACACGCGCAGGCGCCTGGCGAGCGAGCTCGGGTTGGAGCCCGGCCGCGCGATGCGACGGCTCTACCAGGCGATCCTCGTCCACGACCAGGTACTGCTGTAGGAGGCGAAGTGCTGGAGTTCCGGGTCTTGGGGCCGGTCGAGGCGCACCACGACGGGCAGGAGGTGCCGCTGGACGGGTCGAAACCGCGCACCGTCCTCACGGCGTTGCTGCTCGCCGACAACGGCGCTGTCTCCGACACCCAGATGAGCGATTTCCTGTGGGGCGACCACCCGCCCGCCACGTTCAACGCGCAGATCTACACCTACGTCTCGCGCCTGCGCAAGACGCTGCGCCGGGAGGTCGGCATCACCCGCCGTTCCCGCGGCTACGAGGTGCGGCTCACCGACTGCGCGTTCGACCTGCGGGAGTTCGAGGAGCAGGCGGCGCGGGGCCAGTCCGCGCTCGCCGCCGGCCACTACGAGGAGGCGGCGCGGCTGCTGCGCGCGGCGTTGCGGCTGTGGCGCGGTCCCGCGTTGACGGGGGTGTCGGAGCACCTGGCGGACGCCGAGGCGCCGCGGTTGGAGGAGGCGCGGATCGCCGCGCTGGCCAGCCGCATCGAGGCCGACCTCGCGCTGGGCCGGCACGCCCAGCTGCTGCCCGAGCTGACCAGGCTCGTGCACCAGCACCCGTTGCAGGAGCGGTTCCGCGCCCAGCTCATGACCACGTTCTACCGCTGCGACCGGCAGGCCGACGCGCTCGTGCTGTACGAGGAGGGCCGGCGCATGCTCGCCGACGAGCTGGGCATCGACCCGGGCTCGCTGCTGCGCGAGGTGCACCTGGCGATCCTCACCGCGGACCCCGTGCTGGCGTCGCCGCGCCGGGTGGCGGTGTAGCGCGGGCGGGAGCCGTATAGCCCGCCGCATAGGCCGGATATAGCCCCGAAAAGCAGGGTGGGAACCGGTAGGCAGAAACCCGTGTTCCCGGAGGTGCCCAGTGACCAGTTCGGTGCGGATCGACGCGGACGGCAAGGCGAAGATCAAGGAGATCGTGTCGGAGATCCTCGAGATCGACGCCGCGGAGATGACCGACACGAGCCTTTTCAAGGAGGACCACGACGCCGACTCGCTCGGCGCCATCGAGATCCTCTCGGCGTTGGAGCGCACGTTCGGCGTGGAGATCGACCAGGCCGAGCTGACCCGGATGGTCAACCTCGACGGCGTCATCGCGGTCGTCGCCGAAGCCCAGGCCGCCAAGTAGCCACCTCACCCGTCGAGCGGTCCGGCACCGGACTTGGAGGGCACGATGCACGACGGAGTGCGGCAGCCGCGCCGGGTGGTGATCACGGGTCTCGGCGTGGTCACCAGCATCGGCATCGGCGTCACCGAGTTCCTGGCCGGCCTGCGCGAGGGTCGCAGCGGGATCACGCCGATCACCTCGTTCGACACCACCGGTTTCAGCCACGCCAACGGCGCCGAGGTCACCGACTTCGACCCGGCCGCGTGGCTCACCCGGGTGGACCCCGACGAGCTCGGCCGGGCCGGGCAGTTCTCCGCCGCCGCGGCGCGCATGGCCGTGGGCGACGCGGGCCTCACGGTGGAGGAGCTGCGCGGCAAGCGGGCCCTGGTGTCCGTCGGCACGACCGACGCCGAGTCGCGCGACCTGGACAACCTCGTGGCGCAGCAGCTCGAGCACGGCCCCGAGTCGTGGAGCCCGGTCGTCGCGCGGCGCTCCACGGCCGGTCGCCTGTCGTCCAGCATCGTGCGCGAGCTGGCGTTGACCGACGTGGAGGCGGTGACCATCCCGACCGCGTGCGCGGCGGGCAACTACGCCATCGGCAACGGCTTCGACGCCATCCGCGAGGGCGAGGTGGACGTCGCGCTGGTCGGCGGCGCGGACGCGGTGTGCCGCAAGACGTTCACCGGCTTCTACCGGCTCGGCACGATCGCGCCGGAGGTGTGCGCGCCGTTCGACAAGGACCGCAAGGGCATCCTCACCGGCGAGGGCGGCGGCATCCTGGTGCTGGAGTCGCTGGAGTCCGCGCTGGCCCGCGGCGCCCGGATCTACGCCGAGGTGCTGGGCTACGGCCTCAACTGCGACGCCAACCACCCCGTGGCGCCGGACCGGGACAGCCTGGCCCGGTGCATCGAGCTCGCGCACCGCAACGCGGGCGTCAAGCCCGAGGACGTCGACTTCATCTCCGCGCACGGCACCGGCACCAAGGCCAACGACGTCACCGAGTCCGGCGCGATCCGGCAGGTGTTCGACGCGCCGCCGCCGACCGTGTCGATCAAGTCGATGCTCGGCCACTCGATGGGCGCGGCGTCGGCGCTGGCGTCGGCGGCGTGCGCGCTGGCGATCACCGAGGGCTTCATCCCGCCCACCATCAACCACCGCGAGACCGACCCCGAGGTGGGGCTGGACTGCGTGCCCAACCAGGCGCGGCCGGCCACGCTGAACGTGGTGCAGAACAACGCGCTGGCGTTCGCGGGCAACAACTCGGTGCTGATCCTGGGCCGGTACCGGGACGCGGTCTGATGGTCGAGGTGCTGTTCCTGCACGGCTTGGCGGGCAAGGCGGCGGTGTGGGACGCGCTCGACCTGCCGGTCACCGCCGTCACGCCGGAGCTGCCGTGGCACGGGATGGCCGACCCGGCGTGGAGCCACGAGCCGGACCCCGGTCGGTTCGTGGTCGACGCGGTGTCGGCCGCGCACGACGTCGTGGTGGCGCACTCGTTCGGCGCGAACCTGCTGCTGGAGTGCTACGCCGACGGCCGCGTGCCGCCGCGGCCCACGGTGCTGGTGTGCCCGTTCTACCGGCCGGAGCCCGCGGACTTCGACTGGCCCACGATCTCCTACTACCTCAACGACTTCCACCGCACGTTCACCGAGGCGCTGCGCGTCGGCGAGACCGCCCGCTTCCCCGAGGCCAAGCGCGAGTGGCTGGCCAGGGCGTTGCGCGACCAGGTCGGCCCGTACGGCTGGACGCGGTGGTTCCAGACCTACCTGCGCACCCCGTTCCTGGACCTGTCCCGGGTCGACGCGCCGGTGCTCGTGGTGAGCGGCGTGGACGACATCGCCGCCCGCCCCGACGACGGCCGCGCCCTGGCCAAGGCCCTGCCCCGCGGCCGGTTCGAGCCGCTGGACGGGTGCGGCCACTTCCCGATGATCGAACAACCCGACCGCCTCGCGGCCCTGGTCCGCGACGTCGTCGACGAACACCTGGAGCTGACGTGACCACCACGACCGTCTCGCTGCGGCCCCGCTACGAGGGCTCGAACATCTGCACCTGGATCGGGTTCAAGCACGTCAACTACATGGTCGAGGAAGCGGTGCTGGACCACCTGCGGCAGAGCGGGTTCCCGGCCGGCGCGCTGTACGAGCGGTTCGGGCTGTGCACCGACATCACCGACCTCGACACCAAGATCCTCACCGCGTTCCACATCGACGACCTCGCGCGGGCGACGGTCGAGCGGGTCGACGGCGACGGGCCGCTGCAGGTGGTCGTGGAGCTCACCGTGGAGCGGGACGGCAAGACGGTGAAGGCGGTCAAGTCGAAGGTGTCGGTGTCGTTCCGGCTCGACCCGCACGGCTTCGACGCCGAGCCCGTGCCCGACGAGCTGCGGCCGCACGTGGTCGACGAGATCGGCGCGCCCCGGGCCGCCGTGCTGGACAAGATCGGCGCGGTCGAGCCGGTCGAGGTCGGCGACGCCGACCCGCTGGACCTGCTCACGGCGGGCAAGAACGCGTTCGCCTGGGCGTGGCGGATCCCGTACTTCTACTGCCACTTCACCGAGCGCGTGCAGATGTCGGGCTACCTCCGCCAGATGGAGGAGGTGCTGGACCTGTTCGTGCAGGACCGCGGCGCGTCGATCAAGACGCTGCTGGACGAGCAGAACTGGATCCCCGTCGTGCCGAAGTCGCGGATCACGTTCCTCGGCGAGGCGAACATGGAGGAGACGCTCTACACGGTGTTCACCGTGGAGGAGGTCTTCAAGCGCTACACCTTCACCGCCCGGATGGACTGCTACGTGCTGCGCGACGGCGTGCTGGTGCCGACCGCGACCGGCCGCATCACCCACGGCTGGGCCGTGATCGAGAACCGCAAGGACTGGAGCCTGGTCGACTTCGACGACCGCCTCGTCGGCGCCATCACCGGCAAGGCCGGGTCGCTCAGCGGGCGCGGTGCGTCGTGACGGCTTCCCTGGTGGACGGCCTGGTCATCTCGGCGTGGTCGGCGGTGTCCCCGTTCGGGATGGGCGCGGAGGCGTTCACGGGCGGTGTGCGGGCGGGCGTCCCGGCGCTCGCCCCCGCGCCCGGCGGCCCGTTCGAGCAGGCGGCGCTGGTGCCGGACTTCAGCGCGGCCGGCGCGTTGGGCAAGAAGGGCACCCGGACCATGGACCGGGTCACGGCGCTGGCCGTCAGCACGGTCGGCCGGCTGCTGGAGGAGTGCGGCCCGGCGTTGCTGGAGCAGCCCGAACGCGTGGGTGTCGTGCTGGGCACCGGTTCCGGCAGCGTGCAGTCCATCATGGACTTCACGCGTGACGGCCTCACCGGCGAGAAGCCCTACCACGTCGACCCGGCGCTGTTCCCCAACACGGTGATGAACCGCGCGGCCGGGCAGAGCGCCATCTGGCACAAGATCAAGGGTCCCAACACCACCATCGCGGGCGGCGCGCTGACCGGGCTGCTGGCGTTGAGCTACGCGGCACGGCTGCTGCGCGGCGGGCACGCGGACCGGGTGCTGGTCGGCGCCGCCGAGGAGTACTCCGAGCAGCGGGCGTGGCTGGAGTGGCGCGGCAGCGAGGGCACGGCCGGTCCGCTCGGCGAGGGCGGCGCGGTGTTCCTGCTGGAGCGCGAGTCGGCCACGGCCGGGCGGCCGGTGCTGGCCCGCGTCGTGACCACCCGGTTCCGCGGGTTCTTCGAGCCCGGCGGGGCGGCGGAGGCGTTGCGCGAGTGCGTGCGCGCGGCGCTGGCGGAGGCGGCCCTGGACCCGGCGGACGTGGTGTTCGTGTCCACCGACGGCGCCGAGGAGCCCGCCGTGGTGCAGGCGCTGGGCCGCACGCCCGAGTGGTTGCGGTGCGTGCCGCTGGTGGGCGACACGTCGGCGGCGGTGGCGAGCTTCCAGCTCGCGGCGGCGATCGCGGCCGGCCGGTCGGGCGCCGCGCTGGTGACCGGCGTCGAGCGGGACGGCACGGTCGGCTGCGTCGTGCTGGACCTGCCGTGAGCACGGTGCGCGTGGACCCGGCGGACCCCGTGTTCGCCGGGCACTACCCGGGCTTCCCGATCCTGCCGGGGCTGTTCGTGCTCGACCACGTGCGGGCCGCGCTGCCCGGCCACCGCGTGGTCGCGCTGGACCGGGCGAAGTTCGTGCGGCCGGTGTTCCCCGGCGACGAGCTGACCGTCTCGACCGAGCTGACCGCCGAGGAGGACCACGTGCGGTGCGCGGCGAAGGTGTCCACCGGCGCGGGCACGGTGGCGGAGTTCAAGCTGCGGCTGGTGGCGACGTGACGGGCCTGGCCGGCATCCGGCGGATCATCCCGCACCGGTTCCCCGTGCTGCTGGTGGACCGGGTGTCCGAAGTGGACCCTGGCAGCAGCATCGTGACGGTGAAGGCGGTCAGCGGGCGCGAGCCCTGTTACGCCGGCGCCGACGTCGAGGACGCGTACCCGCTGGGGCTGCTGATGGAGTCGTGGGCGCAGTCCGCGGTGCTGCTGACCCGGTGGGAGCACCCGAACCCGGACGTCCGGGCGGACAAGGTCGAGCTGATCAGCGGCATCCGCGACGTCGTCGTGCACGGCGACGTGGTGCCCGGCGACGTGGTGGAGCACCACGTCCGGCTGGTCCGGGAGGTGGCCGACGCGGCGATCCTCGCGGGCCACAGCCTGGTGGTCGGGCGCAAGGTGCTGGAGATCGGCTCGTTCACGATGGCACGGCGCAGGGCGGAGGAACTGGCATGAGGCGCGTGGCGCTGGTGACCGGCGGGTCGCGGGGCATCGGGCACCAGGTGGTGGCCCGGCTCGCGCGGGACGGGTTCGACGTGGCGTTCTGCTACCAGTCGAACCGCGACGCCGCCGAGGTGGTGGAGAAGGAGGCGCTCGCCGCGGGCGCGGCCGTGTTCACCGCGCAGGTGGACGTGGCCGAGAAGCGCGAGGTGGACCGGTTCGTCAAGGACGCCGAGCGGTCGTTGGGACCGTTGCACGCGGTGGTGTCGTGCGCGGGGATCGTGCGCGACAACCCGTTGGTGCTGCTGAAGGAGGAGGACTGGCAGCGGGTGCTGCGGGTCAACCTCGACGGCACGTTCCACCTGGCCAAGGCCGCGGTGTTCGCGATGATGAAGCGCAAGGCGGGCTCGGTGGTCACGCTGTCGTCGGTGGCCGGCGTGCACGGCAACGCGACGCAGACGAACTACTCGGCGTCCAAGGCCGGGATCATCGGCTTCAGCAAGGCGTTGGCCAAGGAGGTCGGCAAGTACGGCATCCGGGTCAACGCGGTGGCGCCGGGGTTCATCGAGACCGACATGGTGGCCGGGCTGGGCGAGGACTTCGCGTCCCGGATGGCGGCGCAGATCCCGCTGGGGCGGTTCGGCCGGCCCGAGGAGGTGGCCGACCTCGTGTCGTTCCTGGTGTCGGACCAGGCCTCCTACGTCACGGGCCAGGTGTTCGGCGTCGACGGCGGGTTGGTGATCTGACGTGGCGCGCGAGCCCCGGTTCTACTTCTCGCTGCGCAGCCCGTACTCCTGGCTGGCCTACCACGACCTGCTGCGCGAGTACCGGGACGTGGCGGACGCGATCGAGTGGCGGCCGTTCTGGGAGCCCGACGAGCGCAACGAGCGCGCGTTGGCCGAACGCGGCGAGCACTTCCCGTACGCGGCGATGTCGCGCGCCAAGCACTTCTACATCCTCCAGGACGTGGCCAGGCTCGCCGCGGCGCGCGGGCTGGAGCTGACGTGGCCGGTGGACCGCGACCCGGTGTGGGAGATCCCGCACCTGGGGTACCTGGTGGCGTTGCGCGAAGGGCTCGGGCCGCAGTACATCGCCGCGGCGTACCGGGCGCGGTGGGAGCAGGGGCGTGACATCTGCTCCCGCGAGACGGTCGCCTCGATCGCCGCGGAGCTGGGGCTGGACCCCGCCGAGGTGTCGGGCGCGAGCGAGGACCCGGAGCTGCGGGCGCGCGGGGTCGAGCTGCTGGTGGACATGTGCCGGGACGGCGCGTTCGGCGTGCCGTTCTTCGTGCACCGGTTCACCCGGTTCTGGGGCGTCGACCGGTTGCCCGACTTCGTCGCGCACGTGCGGTCGAAGCTCGCGCCGGCGGCGGCTCTGCCCGCGTCCTCCAGCGCGGTCGGCCTCGGCCGCTCCTCCGACGAGGGGCACGCGGGCGGCTGCGGCTGACGGCGGCGCGGTCGGTGCGCGTCAGCGCCGGCAGGTGAGCACGTCCGGCGGCTCGGTGCCCACGTAGCGCCGCCACTCGTCGGTGCTCAGGTCGCGGCCGGCCGAGGCGCACGCGGCGCGCACCCACTCCTGCTCGGTGAGGTGCCAGCGGGTCAGCTCGCCCTCGGGTTCGGCGGTGAGCAGGTGACTCGCATCGGTGCCCGGCGCCACCGCCGTCAACCGCGACACCCCCTGGGAGGGGTGGGGGAGCGGGATCGTGCCCAAGGGCTCGCCCGAGCCCAGGTCGGTCAGCACCAGCACGTGGTCGGCGCGGACGCGGGCGGCCACCCGACCGTCGTGGGTGGCGGCCAGGCCGGGCGCCCACCGCCCGGTGGACGGGACCGAGCGGATCACCGCCGCGCCGTCGCGGTCCCACACCTCGACCGCGGTCGCCCGCTCCACCAGCAGGTGCGCGCCGGTGTGGTGGACCGAGGCGGCGGGACCGCCGGCCAGCTCCCGCGTCGTGCCCGCGGCGACGTCGACCAGCACCACACCGGCCGCCCCCGACACCGCCACCTGCCCGCCGTCGGCGCTGACCGAGGCGCGGTCGGCCTGCACGGGCCGGTTGAGCAGCGAGGTGTCGACGCCGGTCTCGATCACGTCCAGCACCTCTCCCGTGGAGCTGTCGAGCACGTGCACCCGACCGTCCTGGTCGACCAGCACCAGCCGGGCGCCGTCGGCCGAGGCGCGGGCGGCCATGAGGTCCTCCATACCGGGGACGGCGGGCCACTGGTCGAGCAGTTCGGCGCCGTCGCGGTCGTAGACGTCCACGGTCCCGCTCGGCGTCGACAGCACGAACAGGCGGTCGCCGTCGGCGCTCCACACCGGCACGGCGCCGTAGTCGTCCACCCTCCCGTCCTCGAACCCGGCGAAGGCGCCGTCGCCGGCACCCACCAGGACTTGCTGCTGCGCGACCAGGGCGATCCGGTCCGGCGCCGTCACCAGCCACGGCGCGCGGCAGGCCCGGCAGGTGATGGGCAGGTCGCCGTGCAAGGGCTCGCCGACGCGGGTGTTGCGGGTCAGGTCCCACAGGACGAGGGCGTCGTCGGTGCCGGACACCAGGTGGTCGGAGTCGCCGACGAACGCGAGCGCGTCGGCCCGGCTGTTGTTGCCCGGCAGCCGCCACCGCCTGCCCTGGTCCGCGCCGGAGGTGTCCAGCACCTGCAGGACACCGGTGTGGCCGACCGCGATCCGGCCGCCGTCCGCGCTGACGGCGAGCGACTCGGGGTCGGGCTCGCCGATCGGCAGCCGGACGTCCGCCGTGTCGTAGTCCGCCGTCGCGACCCCCTCGGTGCGCCACAGCCAGGTCTCGCCTGCCCGCGACCAGCCGAAGTGGCCGCCGTCGGGGGAGTACCCCACGGCGTGCCCGCCGTCGGCGGGCAGCACGGACACCGGGACGGACCGGCGCACGGCCAGGTCGTCCACCGAGCGCAGCTGCCACTCGGTGGCGGCGAGCACCGCGAGCTCGTCCTCGGACCGCAGCGCCACCTTCTCCGGCCAGTTCGACGTCGAGGACTCGGCGGACCGCCCGGTGCGCCGGTCGTGCACGACCAGCCGGGCCTCGTCGTCGCGGGTGTCGCCCGGTTCGAGGCGGTGGGAGAGGAAGGCGACGACCTCGCCGGACGGGGAGATCGCCGCGCTGCCGCGGTTGTGCTCCGCCGGCACCCCGACCTCGGTGACGGCGTCGCGGCCGTCCCAGCGCAACGCGCGCCCCTCGGCGAGCACGGCCACCGCGTCGCCCTCGGCGTCGACCGAGAGGTCGACCACCGGGCGGTCGAGCCCGATCTCGGTCCTGGCGCCGCCGACGAGGTCCCACCGCACCACGCGACCGGTCGCGGTGCCCGCCACGGCGACGCGGCCGTCGCGCGACGCCGCGACCGACGTGACCCGCGACCCCACGTGCAGGTAGCGCTCCAGGTGCGGGCTCGCGGTCAGCACCTGGAACAGCACCGACCTGGTCACCGGCTGCGGGTCGGTCCGGTAGGCCTCCACCGCGAGCAGGTGCGCCAGGTCGAGCCGGGTGTCGACGTTGGCCAGGGCGGCGGACGCCAGGCCTCGCGCGGTCGCGATCCGCGCCTCGGCGCGGGCGTTGTCCCGCTGCACGATTGCCAGCACCGCGCCGACCACCGCCAGCACCGTGAGCAGCGCCAGCGCCACCACCGCGCCGCGCGCCAGCCGCAGGGTCGTGCGGTGCCGCCGGATGTCCTCGCCGACCAGCTCGTCCTTCGGCACCCCGCGCACGGTCGCGGCGACGTCGGCGACGCAGTCGCGGAAGCGGGCGTCGGTCTGGTCGACGTGCTCGGTGTCGTGCAGCCACCGCAGGTCCACCCACCGCGGCTCGGTGGCCATCGCGGTCCGCAGCGGGGGCGGCAGCGCCGTCCGCTCGTGGTCGGGGTCCAGTTCGCCGTCGGTCAGCACCAGCAGGATGCGGTCGGCGGACCGGTTGGCCAGCCACCACTCGACCTCGCGGGCCACCCACACCGACCGCGCGGCCTGCACCGAGGCCATGAGCACCAGCCACCGCGAGGAAGCCAGCGCCCGCTCGATCGAACCCCACAGGTCCGGGTCGGCGGACAGGCTCGCGTTGTCCAGGAACACCCGCATCGCGCGCGGCCGGTACCACGGCTTCGCCAGGCGTTGGAGCCCGGCGCGCAGCGCGGGGCCCGCCCGTCCGTCACGTGCGTGGCTGTAGCTGATGAACGCGTCGTACTCCGCCCGGCCCGTCACTTCCACCCCCGCGGTCGTCCACGTCCGATGGTCCGCCCACTGGACAGGAGGAGGTACGCACCAGTGCGGATACCGCCGGGAACGGACGTGCCCGCACGGCGTGGCCTGCCGACGGCCTCGGCCGCCGGCCGGGGAGGTGAAGCGATTAAGCTCCGGCGGTGTGAAGCCGCTGCGCTGGGGTGTCCTCGGGGCCACCGCCCACATCGCCGGTCGGGTGCTGCCCGCGATCCACCGGGCGGCGGGCAACGCCGTGGTGGCGGTGGCCGGCCGGGCGGGGCGGCGGGCGGCGGCGGAGGAGGTGGCGCGGCCCTTCGGTGCCCGCGTGCACGACGGGTACGACGAGCTGCTGGCCGACCCCGACGTCGACGCCGTGTACATCGCGCTGCCCAACACCTTGCACGTGCCGTGGACGTTGCGCTCGCTCGACGCGGGCAAGCACGTGCTGGTCGAGAAGCCGATGGCGCTGTCCGAAGAGGACTGCGTGCGCGTCGAGCGCGCCGCCGCCGACCTCGTGGTCATGGAGGCGTACATGTACCGCTTCCACCCGCAGCAGCGGCGTGCGGCGGAACTGCTGGCCTCGGGCGAGATCGGCGAGCTGCGGGTGGTGCGGTCGGCGTTCGCGTACCCGACCGCGGTCGAGGGCAACATCCGGTTCGACCCGGCGCTGGGCGGCGGCGCGACGTGGGACGTCGGCTGCTACGCGTTCGACGTGCCGCTGTGGGCGTTCGACGCCGAGCCGCGCGCGGTGCGGGCCCGGTTCCACTCGCGGGAGGTCGACCTGAGCGCGGTGGCCACGCTCGACTTCGGCGACGGCCGCTGGGCCGTGCTGGACTACAGCCTCGAGTACGGCCCGCGCGCCGCCTACGAGTTCCAGGGCGCCCGCGGCTCGATCTCCGTGCGCAACGCGTGGACCCGTCCCGACGAGGAAGGGCTGATCACGGTCGTCACGCTCGACGGCGTGCGCGACGAGGTGGTGCCCGCGTCCGACGCCTACGAGCACCAGGCCGCCGCGTTCGCCGAGGCGGTGCGGGAGCGGGTCACGCCGCTGGTGTCGCCCGCGCACTCCGCGCGCACCGCCCGGGTGGGGCAGGCGCTCGTGCGGTCGGCCGCGACCGGCGCCGAGGTGGACCTCCGGCGCCGGCCGTGACCCGTCAGTCCACCGACGCCGCGGCTTGCACGGGAGGGGTCCGCAGCACGTACGCCGTGGACAGCACGGTCGACAGCAGCGTCAGCCCCGTCGCCCCGCCCACCACGACCAGGTAGATCGCGATCGGACCCTCCGGCCAGAACGAGCCGTTCAACGCGATGGCGAACGGCACGAGCGTCACCAGGGACACGATCCCGCCCAGGATGATGCCGCCCAGCGCGATCACCACCGACTCGACGCCGACCATCCGCAGGATCTGCCCGTGCGTGGCGCCGATGAGCCGTTGCAGCGCGAACTCGCGCCGCCGTTCACCGGTCGCGATCACCAGGGTGTTCACCAGCGAGATCACCGTGTACGCCAGGATCATGCCGACCAGCAGGTAGTTCACCCACGCGCCGGTCTGCTCGCCACCGCCGCCCGCCGCCACCGCCTCCTCGCGGCCCGCGACCCGCAGGTCCGGGTGGCGCTCGGTCAACGGCGCCAGCGCCGACTCGGGCCCCTTGACCAGCACCTGCGACGCCGAGCCGCCGGTGGTGTGCGCGACGACCAGCTCCGCGGGCAGCAACGCCGCGTCGAACGAGCCCGTGTGCACGGCCGCGACCTCCAGGTCGACCACCGCGCCGTCGCCGAGCTTCATCCGGACCGGGTCGCCGACCGCGACGCCGAGGTCCTCCGCCCAGCCGGTCGGCAGCGCGACCGAGTCGCCGCGCAGGTCGTCCAACGACCCGGCGGTGACGTCGACGTCCATGGTCCGCGTGACACCGCTCGGCGTCACGCCCAGCACGGTGATCTCGTCGTCGCCGTCCTCGTGGTCGGGGAAGAACGCCTCGGTGTCGACCACGGCCGACGCCGCCTCGACGCCCGGCAGCGCACGCACCTCGTCCACCACGTCCAGCGGCACGCCGCCGGTCGAGCCGGTCACCACGGCGTCCGCGCGCAGGCTCGCCGCGAACGCGTCCGTCGCCGCGCCCGCCTGCGTGGTCTGGAGGTAGAGCAACGCGGTCGCCAGACCCGTGGCCAGCATGACCGGCGTGATGGCGCTGGCCACGCGCACCCGCCGGGCGCCGGCGTTGAGCACCGCGAGGTACCCGGACATGCCGGACAAGGCCCGCACCGGCCAGTGCAGGACCGCGATCAGCACCTTCGCCGCGGCGGGGGAGAGCAGCGCGATGCCCGACGCCCACAGCATCGCGGTGGGACCGGCCGTGCTCGCCGCCACCGGCCCGGACATGACCACCGCGGTGATGATGCTCAACGCCGTGCCGCCGCCCAGGCACAGCAGCGCGAACACCAGGCGGGGCACGCTGAACCAGCGCGTCTGCAGGCCGGCCGCCGTCAACGCCTCGGTCGGCCGGGCCACCGCCGCGGCCCGTCCGGCGATGAACGCCGCGATCGTGGCGCTGAGCAACGAGATGCCGACGCCGGCCACCACGGGCACCCAGCCCTGGCGGTACGCCATCGCCCGCGGCGCGACGCCCGCGCCGGACAGCTGCGTCAGCAGCCACTCGCCGAGGTACGCGCTCACCGGCCAGCCCAGCGCGGTCGCCAGCACCGCCACGAACGCCGTCTCGCCGAGCACCAGCCGGCGCAGCTGGCCCGGCGTGGTGCCGATCGCCCGCAGCAGCGCCATCTCGCGGTGCCGCTGCTGCACGGACAGGCCGAGCGTGCCCGCCACCACGAACATCGCGACCATGATCGCCAGGCCGCCGAAGACCGCGGACACCGTGATGATCGTCTCGCCGCCGCCCCGGCTGTCGGAGAACTCGGCGAGCCCGCGTTCGTCGCCCGCGAGCACGACCACGTCCCGGGCGGCGACCGCGGCCGCCAGGCCCTCGCGCACGCCGTCCGCCGTCGCGCCCGGTTCGAGCAGCACGCCGAGCAGGTCGGCCTGGCCGGGTTTCGCGTACCGGCGCCGTGCCTCGTCGTCGGTGAAGAACACGGCCTTGGCCTCGACGGCCGCCCTGGCGACGCCGACCACCCGGTAGTCGACGCTCTCCGAGCCGATCCGCAACGCGACCGTGCCGCCGAGGCCGACGCCGGAGTTCGCGTCCACCACGACCTCGTCGGGTCCTTGCGGGGCGCGGCCCTGCTCCACCGCGTACGGCGCGAGGCGTGCGCCGGACCACGTGTGGCCGGTCGCCTCCGCGCCACCGGGCAGGACCACCGGGAACGCCACGTCGGCCACGACCTCGGCCACACCGTCCACGGCCGCCGCCTTCGCGGCCAGCGAGGCGTCGATCGGGGAGCGCTCCAGGTACGACGGATCGCCGGTGACGACCAGCGGCGCCGCCGCGAGCCGTTGCGCCGGGACGTCGTTGCGGATGCCGGTCTCCATCAGCCCGCCGCACGCCATCACGATCGCCGCGCCCATGAACAGCGCGATGAACGAGGCGGTGAACCCGCCGATGCGGTGGCGCAGCGTGCGCAACGCGAGGCGCAGCATCAGCGCACCCCGTTGGCCAGGTCGCCGGCGGGCTCGTCGGCCCACGCGCCCAGCTGGGTCATGCGCGCGCTGACGGCGTGCGCGGTCGGCGACGTGAGCTCGCCCGCGATCCGGCCGTCGGCGAGGAAGACGACGCGGTCGGCGTGCGCGGCGGCCACCGGGTCGTGCGTCACGATCACCACGGTCTGGCCGCCGTCGCGCACGGTCTGCCGCAGCAGGGCGAGGACCTCGAGCGCGGTGCGGGTGTCGAGCGCGCCGGTCGGCTCGTCGCCGAAGATCACCGCGGGTTCGGTGACGAGCGCGCGGGCGATGGCCACCCGCTGCTGCTGGCCGCCGGACAGCTCGCCGGGGCGGTGCCCTCGGCGGTCGGCGAGCCCGACGCGGGCGATGACGTCGTCCACCCGGGAGCGCTTCGGGCGGCGGCCCGCCAGGCGCAGCGGCAGCTGGACGTTCTCCACCACGGACAGCGCGGGCAGCAGGTTGAAGGACTGGAAGACGAAGCCGACGCGCTCGCGGCGCAACCGGGTCAGCTCGCGCTCGCCCAGGTCGGTGATCTCCCGGCCGTCGAGCAGCACGGAGCCCGACGTCGGCCGGTCGAGGCCGGCGGCGCAGTGCAGCGCGGTGCTCTTGCCGGAGCCGGAAGGGCCCATCACCGCGGTGAAGGTGCCGCGCGCGATGCCGAGCGTGACTCCGTCAAGGGCCACTACGCCGTTCCGCTCATTGCCGTAAACCTTGCGGACGGAATGCAGTCGGACGACGTCATCCACGCCTTGAATCGGAGATAGATTCACGTTCTTGCTCCCCATGTGGGACCTATCGGTGTGTGCACGCGCCGCAGACCATACGGACGTGATCACGCGGGTGGCACTGGTGCTGTCCCCCGCGTCGCCCGTGGGGCCGGCAGGTGGGGCCCGTCCCCGCATCGTTGCGGAGACAAGGCGTGACCGACTTTTGAGTAGGTACGTGCCGGGATCGTAGCGACGCTTTCCATAATTTCTGTTGAGAACTCAACGAATAGTGGGCTGTTGCGTGAACTCCTCCGCTCGGGATGGCCCGTGGGGTAGGTTGGAACGGCCGCCCGGCACGAACGAGGTGGGTCCGGGAAATCCCCGAACCCGCCGGAGTTGGTGGACCCCGAGTAACGACGCGAAGGGGTTGGATGCATGCACTTGGAGATACGTCATGCCAGGGTGGTCACCACCCTTGCCGAGGCCGGCAGCATCTCGAAGGCCGCGGCGAAGCTGTCCCTGCCCCAACCGAGCCTCACCGCCCAATTGAGACGGATCGAGAAGGCGGTTGGCGGCGATCTGTTCGTGCGTTCGGCCTTCGGGATTACTCCGACGCCCCTGGGGGAGCGTTTAATCCCGATGCTGGCCGATCTCGCCACCCGGGCCGACGCGGTGGTCGCGGAGGCGTCCTCGCTGTCGTCCGGAATTCTCCGTATCGGCAACGCCGAATGGACCCCGGTGACGCTGCGGCGGGCGTTGCAGTCGTCGCTGCCGTCGGTCGAGGTGCAGACGGTGACGCTGGACCCGGCCCTGGGGGTGGACGCGGTCAGCCGGGGCGAGCTCACCGCGGCGCTCGTGCCCAGCCCAGAGGCGGTGGACGGGGTGCGGGACCTGGATCCCGCGCTGGCCAAGGAGATCATCGTGCGCGAGCCGATCTGGCTGGCGCTGCCGCGCGACCACGCGCTCGCGCGCAGGACTACGGTGAGCCGAAGGCACATGCTGTCGTTGAGCTGGGTGCACCACGTGCCGGGGCACTGGTTCCACGTCGTCGAGGAGCACCTGTTCCGCAAGCTCGACCACCCCACGCCGGAGGTCATGCACTACGCGGGCGGGCACGCCGAGGCGATGAGCTGGGTGCGTGACGCGGGGGCGGCGGCGCTGGCCACGCCGACCGGGTCCACGTCGGACGTGAGCCTGGTGGCGATGACGGAGCCGTTGCGCAGCAGGCTGCTGCTCGTGTGGCGGCCCGGCTCGATCCACCCGAACACGTTGCGGCAGCTGATCGACGCGTTGCGCCGGTACTACTGCGACTACGCCCGCACGATCCCGCGCTACTGGAACTGGATGACCGAGCGGCCGACCGACTTCCCGGAACTGGCCGCGTTCCTGCCCCGCCCGACCCGCTGGTGGCCGCGCGACTCGACCGGCGACCACCACCCGTCCCCACCCTCCCGCACCGCCGCCACCTGACCCCGCGTGTCCCGCACCCGCAACGCGCGTGTCCTACGTTCCCGCACCCCGAGTTGAACGCTCAGAACGGTCGCGTGTGCTGAGCGTTCAACTCGGGTGTCCCGGACGTAGGACACGCGCGTTCTGAACGTTCGACACGCGGTCAGCGGAGTGTCAGCACGGTGTCAGTGGGCCTTGCGAACCTTGAGCCGGCAACGGACCAGGGCGAGCGAGGAGGACGCACATGACGGCGTTGGTGGCGGTCTCGAGTCACCTGCCGGAGACGGTGGCCGTCGCGGACCTCAAGGAGCCGCTCGGCCTCGACGACCAGCAGGTGCGCCGGTTCACCCGCCTCTACGGCCTCGAACGGATCTGCAAGTCGGACCTTTCCGAGGCGCAGCTGCTGATCGCGGCGGCCGAGAAGCTGGACGGGCTGCGCGGCCAGGAGGACCGGGTCCGCTACCTCATCCGCGCCAAGGGCATGCGCACCACCGCGCCCTACCCGGTCAGCCCGGTGCACGAGGTCCGCGAGGCGTTGAACCTGCGGCACGCGCAGACCCTCTCGGTCGCCGACCACGGCTGCGCCACCGGCCTGCTCGCCATGGACGTCGCCGGCACGCTGCTCGCCGCCGACGGCGACCCCGACGCGCTGGCGCTGATCCTGGCCGGCGACAAGACGTTCACCCCGTTCACCCAGTGGGTCCGCGACACGTCGATCATGGGCGAGGGCATGGCCGCGATCCTGGTGGCCGCCGACGGCGACCGCGACCACGTGCGCGGCTACGCCAGCCGCATCCACGGCCGCGACGACGGCGTGATCGACCTGACCCCGGAGATCGCCAAGGACGCCCGTCGCATCTACCAGGACGCGCTGGCCGAGGTCGTCGGCGCGGCCACCGAGGAGGCGGGCATCGGCGTCGCCGACATCGACCTGGTGCTGCCCCACAACGTCAACCGCGTGTCGTGGACGGTCGCGGCGAAGAACCTCGGCCTGCCCAACGACCGGTTCTTCCTGGACAACCTCGGCGCCACCGGCCACTGCTTCTGCGCCGACCCGTTCATCAACTACCAGACGGTGACGGAGCTCGGCCTGCTCAAGCCCGGCGACAAGTACCTGATGACGGCCGCCGGCCTCGGTCAGACCTTCGCCGCGATGGTCCTGGAGCACTGACATGGACGAACCGGACTTCACCCGCAGGCTCAAGACGGCGCTGCTCGGCACGCCGGACGCCTCGCTCGCGTTCCTCGGCAACTTCGAGGTCGAACAGCGGTGGGCGCTCGGCGAGCACACGTTGCCCCGGCTGTCGGCCGAGAGCGGCGCGGCCGTGGTCAACCACATGGACGAGTTCGCGCTCTTGCTGGCCGGCGGCGACGACCACGTCGTGCTCAAAGCCGCCCCCGACCCCGTCTACCTCGCCTACCTGACCGAGCTGGGCATCGACCTGCCCACCGTGCACGTCGTCGCGGACTCCGACCCCCGCCGCACGGTCACCGCCGACGCCCTCGCCGACCCCGCCACCGTCGAGGCGTTGACCGGCCTGGCCCGGGGTGGCGTCCGGCTGACCGCGCACGGCGTGTCCGACCTCGAAGCCGAGCTGGCCGAGCGCACCGGCATGGCGTTGGCCGCGCCGGACGCCGTCACGTGCAAAGCGGTCAACAGCAAGGTCTACAGCCGGCGTGCGGCCGACGAGCTGGGCCTGCGCCAACCCGCCGGGTGGGCCTGCGAGACCGTGGACGAGCTGCGCGAGGCGTTCGGGCGGGCCCGCGAGCTGGTCGCGGACGGCCGCAAGGTCGTGGTGAAGGAGGCGCTGGGCGTCTCCGGCAAGGGCATCGCGGTGCTGGAGAGCGAACGCCGCATGGACCGCCTGCTCGGGATGGTCGCCAAGCAGGTGGAGAAGACCGGCCGGCCGCGGCTGGGGTTCGTGGTCGAGGAGTGGGTCGCCAAGCGCGCCGACCTCAACTACCAGTTCACCGTGGCCCGCGGCGGCGACGTGCGGTTCGACTTCGTCAAGGAGCTGCACACCGAAGGCGGTGTCCACAAAGGACACCGGATGCCCGCGCGGCTGGCCGCGGGCCAGGTCGCCGAGCTCACCGAGACCGCGCACCGGCTGGGCAAGAAGCTCGCCGCGGACGGCTACTTCGGCGTGGTCGGCGTGGACGCCATGGTCGACCCCGACGACGGCCTCTACCCCGTCGTCGAGATCAACGCCCGCCACAACATGTCCACCTACCAGGCACGCGTGCAGGAGCGGTTCGTCGGCCCCGGGCAGCTCGCGCTGGCGCGGCACTACCCCGTGCGGCTGCGCCGCAGGCTCCCGTTCGCCGAGGTCCGCGAGCTGCTGCGCGGCCTGCTGCTCGACCGGGCCGGCGGCACCGGCCTGCTGGTCAACAACTTCGCCACGGTCAACGCGGGCCACCGCGCCGACTCGGCGTTCGACGGGCGGCTCTACGGCCTGCTCGTCGCGTCGTCGGACGAGGAGCTGCGACGCGTGGACGACGACATCACCGCCCGATTGGAGGCGCGACCGTGAGCGCTGAGTTCGAGGTGCAGGGCATCGGCATCACCGAGATCGCCGAGCGGTACGGCACACCGCTGTACCTGTACGACGGCGAGGAGCTGGAGTCCCGGGTCGACGGGCTGAAGGAGCTGCTGCACCCGCGGCTGGAGTTCTTCTTCTCCCTCAAGTCGAACCCCAACATCGGCGTGCTGTCCGTGCTGCACTCCCGGGGCGCGCGGGCCGAGGTGTCGTCGATGGCCGAGCTGGTCACCGCGCGCCGCGCCGGCGTCGACCCGGCCGACATCATCTTCCTCGGACCGGGCAAGAGCGCCGACGAGCTGGCCGCCTGCCTGGACGAGGGCGTCTACGCGATCGTGTGCGAGTCGTTCGGCGAGCTGGCGCTGATCGAGGAGTTCGCCGCCCTGCGCGGGGTGCGCGCACCGGTCGCGCTGCGGGTCAACCCCAGCTTCTCGGTCAAGGGCTCCGGCCTGACCATGGGCGGCAAGCCGCGCCAGTTCGGCATCGACGAGTCGCAGCTGTTCGCCTCCGACGACCTCGTGGCACGGCACCCGAACGTCCGCTTCATGGGCGTGCAGGTCTACATGGGCACCCGCATCCTGTCCGAGGAGGCGGTCGCCGAGAACACCGAGCGGATCTTCGAGCTGGCCGACCGGCTGGCCGGGCACCTCGGCATGCCGCTGGAGCTGGTCGACATCGGCGGCGGCCTCGGCGTGGCCTACTTCGACGGCGAGCGCGACCTCGACCTCGGCCTGCTCGCCGCCCGCGTCAACCCCGTCGTCGACGCGTTCGCCGACCGGCACCCCGGCACGCGGCTGGTGATGGAGCTCGGCCGCTACCTCACCGCCACGTCCGGCACGTACGTCGTGCGCGTCAGATACGTGAAGGAGTCGATGGGGGAGAAGTTCGCGGTCGCCGACGGCGGCACGAACCACCACATGGCGGCGGTGGGCATCGGGTCGTTCGTCAAGCGGAACTTCCCCATGCGGGTGCTCAACCGGGTCGACGAGCCCGCCACCGAGAGCTGGCACGTCACCGGACCGCTGTGCACGCCCAACGACACCCTCGGCAAGAAGGTCGAGCTGCCGCCCGTGCGGCCCGGCGACCTCGTCGGCGTGCTGCGCTCCGGCGCGTACGGCCCGACCGCCTCGCCGGTGCTGTTCCTCAGCCACGGCTACCCGGCGGAAGTGCTCGTCCACGGCGGGCGCGCGCACCTGGTGCGCACCCGTGACGAGACCGAGGACCTCCTGCGCCACCAACACCTCCCCGACCTCGCCGCCGCCACGGCTCTCACCGAAGGAACCGCATCATGAGCGAATCCACCACCGTCGCCACCCACGAGCGGATCGTCGGCGCCATCACCGCCGTCCTGGCCCAGGTGCTGGACTACGAGCTGCCGGAGCTGACCGAGCAGTCCCGGCTGTTCGACGAGCTCGGCCTCGACTCGACCGGCGTCTTCGAGCTGCTGATGCAGCTGGAGGAGGCGCTGGAGGTCGAGTTCGACACCGACAACCTCGAGATGGCGCACTTCGAGACGGTCCGGTCGCTGGCCGACTTCGTCGCCGCGGAAATGGACCGCTAGCCGTGTACCGGACCTCCGCGCCGACGTTGACGCGGTCGTCGGGCGTGCGGGCGCTGGGGCTCTCGCGGGTCGTGCGGACCCGCGTCGCCCCCGACCGCTCGCTGGACGACGAGTTCTCGTTGCGCCACTTCACCGACCTCACGTCCCTCTACGGGGTCGCCGTGCGGCCGGACGTGCTCGCCTCGCCGGGCACGACGTTCACCGCGCTGACCCGGTCGCTGCACGCCGGGCTGGAGCCGTTGGGACCGGTGGAGCTGGCGATCGTCGCCCACGCCACGCCGGACCTCGACTGCCGGCTGGCCGCGGCGACGTACCTGGCCGAGGCGGTGCCCGGCGCGCCGTTGTCGTTCTCGGTGTCCGACGTGGGCCGGTGCGCGCCGTTCGCGGCGCTGCGGATCGCGTCGGACTACGCGGCGCGGCACGGTTTCTCGCGGGTGCTGGTGGTGATCGCCGACCAGGCGACGTTGCCCTACGACGTGGGCGCGCACGACCGGCCCGCGGGTGACGCCGGGGTGGCGTTGCTGCTGGAGCCCGGCGGTGCGCCGTTGTCGCTGGTGCACACGCCCGGGGTCGCGGTCGCCGACCTGCCGGACGCCCTGGCCGCCGGGCTGGCGTCGGTGGTGGGTCCGGACGAGCGGGTGGCCGTGGTCGCGGGCGCCGGGATCGACCCGGAGCTGGTGCGGCGCGGCGGGACGGTGCGGTCCGCGGCGGCCGGGTACCCGTGCACGTCGTTGTGGGAGGGGTTGGCCGGTTCGCTCGGCCGGGTGGTGCTCGTCGAGCACGACCCGGTGACCGGTGACCTGGGTCTGGCCGCGGTGGGGGAGGTCCGGTGACGACGTCCGTGCGGTGGGGCGCCGCTGTGCTGTCGCGCTGCCACCTGGTGGCGCGGGAGGAGGGGCTGGCGCCCGCGTTGACGGTGCTGGGTTCGCTCGTGGCGCCGGGTTCGCTGCCGTGCGGCCCGGGTGGGCACGCGGTCGTGTCGCAGGAGGTCGCGGCGTCGGCGGACCGGGTGTGGGCGGACGGTGTCCTGGTGGACCGGGTTGGACTGGACGAGTCCACTGTGGATACGATCGACCTGCCAGGCGGGGCGGTGGTGCTGCTGCGGATGGCGGGTACACGATCGGGTGAAGATGGCCCGAAAATGTACGGAAACGGTGTTCTCGATCCTCGGTTGAGAGCAGCGGACCCCGAGACCGACCCCGGCACGTCCGACCCCGGCACGTCAGACCAGCGAGCCGCCTGGGCGCTGGGCCTGGTGTGGCTGAGGCTGGGGCTGTCGGAGGCGTTGCGCGAGACGTGCATGCGCTACCTGAACGGGAGGCGCACCGGCAACACCACGCTGCTCCAGCAGCAGATGGTGAAGTCGACCGTCGCCGACGGGCTGATCGAGCACCTGGAGGTGCGCGCGGTCCTGACGGGCGTGGACCCGGGCGAGCTGCCCGGCGTGATCCTGGCCCACCTGCACGCCAGGATCACCGCGGCGGACCGGTGGCTGGTGAACCTGCTCGGCGCGAGCGGGTACCTGGTCGGCGGCCCGGGTCAGGTGGCGCACCTGTCGGAGCTGCTGGCGGAGGCCTACGTGCCCGCCCCGACCACCGACCCCGCATCGGACTCGCACGACCACACCCCGCCGGCCGCGCGCACCACGCCCAGGCCCACACCGGCCCCGGCCCCGGCCGCGCGCGCCACGCACGACGACGCGTCGGCCGCGCGCACGGCGAACGCCGCCCCCGCCGCGCGTGCCGCAGACGGCTCGACCGGTGCCGGCGACGGTGCCGCGGCCGGTTCGGTTGATGCGGGAACCGGCGCGGTTGGCGCGGGTGGCCCGGTCGGTGGCGCCGATGGTGTCGCGGACGGGTTGGCCGGTGCGGGATCTGCGGCCCATGGGATCGACGGCTCGATCGGCGCCGGCAACGGCGTTCCGGCCGGTTTCGGCGGTGCGGGATCCGTTGGCGCGGGTGGGGCGGGTGGCGCGCCGGCGGGTGCGGGCGGTGCCCGTGGCATCGGCGGCGTCGGTGGCGTGCGGTCCGTGGGTGTCGAGTCGTGAGCGCGCTGGACGCGCGGCTCGTTGCGTTGCGCGACCAGGTGCGCGAGTGGGGGGCGGACTTCCGCCGCCTCGGGCTCGCGTTGGACCGCGATCCGGAGCTCATCCGCGCCCACTTCGACCTCCCGGCGGTCCGCTACCTGTCGACCATGGGCATCCCGCCGGAGTACGGGAACGTCCCCATCCCCATCGCGGGCAACCGGTTCTACGGCACGCTCGCCCTCGAACGCGCGATCATCATGGAGGAGCTGGCCTGCGCGGACGTCGGCATGCTGGTCGCCTCGCCCGGCCCGCTGCTGGCCGGCGTGCTGGTCGACCTGCTCGCCGACGCCGAGCAGAAGGAGTGGTTCTACGGCCGGATGCTCGCCGAGCCGCTGTGGACGTTCTTCGCGCTCACCGAGCCGGACCGCGGGTCCGACGCGGGCGGGTTGACGTCGACGTTGACCCCGGTCGACGGGGGTGGCGTGCTCTCCGGCGAGAAGCGGTACGTCGGCAACGCCTGCCGGGCGCAGCTCGGGGTCGTGTTCGCGCGCGTCGGCTCCGGCCCGCTCGGCATCAACGCGGTCCTGGTGGAGACGCCGACGCCCGGGTTCTCGGCGACCGCGCTGGAGACCATCGGCCTGCGCGGCGCGCGGATCAGCGCGATCACGCTGGACGACGTGCACGTGCCCGCGTCCCGCTTCGTCGGACGGCACCTCTCGCCGTCACGGCGCGGCATGTGGGCGTTCGTGCAGACGTTCAACCTGCTCCGGCCGGGCGTGGCGGCGATCGCGCTCGGCATCGCGCGGGCGGCGCACGAGTACGTGGCCGAGCACCGCACGACGCTGCGCCGCGACGAGCGCGACCGGCTCGACGAGCTGGGCCGCCGGATCACGGCGGCCCGCGCGCTCGTGCACCTGGCCGCCCGCGCGGTCGACGCCCGGACGTCCGACGGCTACCTCGCGTCGGCGGCCAAGGCCCGCGCGTCGCAGCTCGCGCTCGACGCCACCCGCGCGGCCTGCGAGTTCTTCGGCGTCGGCGCGCGCTTCGACCACCCGCAGCTGGACAAGCTGGTCCGCGACGCGCGCGGCCTGGAGTTCATCGAGGGCACGTCGAACATGCAGAAGCTGAACCTGTTCCAGGGCCTGTTCACCGGGAAGCTGGACCGGGACGACCCGTTCCGGGTGGGCGTCGGCTCACCGCGCTGAACCCGGCCAGCCACCGCGCCACCCCGGCCGCGGACCGCAGCCGGACCCACGGCACCCCGGCCCGCGCCAACCGGCCGGGGTACTCGGCGAGGTGCCGGCGGCGGGCCCGCACCGCCCAGACGAGCACCGAGTTCCGGCCGACCAGGAAACCCGGCCGTTCCCGGTTGCCGTTCCACAGCACGGTCCGGCGCACGATCCGGGCCGTGCTGCGGCGCACCAACCGCGGCAAGGCGACCCACAGCGGCAGGTCCAACCACACGATCAGGTCGGCCCGGTGCCACAGCACGTCGGCGGTCAGGGCGGCGAGGTTGCCGTCGACCACCCAGGCGGGCCCCGCGGTGGCCGCCGCCAGCCGCTCCCGGAACTCGTCGTCCGGCGGCGTCGTCCAGTCCGGGCCGTGCTGGATCGCGTCCAGCTCGACGTGCGGGGCGTCGACCACGCGGGCCACCTCGCGCGCCAACGTCGACTTGCCCGCCCCGCTCACGCCGAGCACCACGATCCGCCGCACGGTCATGCCCCCAGCCTCCCAGGGAACGGCCGGCGACGGGTGCTCAGCCCGCCGGAACCAGGGCGAGCAGCCCGTACGCGTACCCGGAGATCCGGGTGACGCCGATCCCGCTCACCCGGTCCACCCGCAGCGGCACGTTCGACGTGCGCGGTTCGCCCCGACCCAGCTGGTAGTTCAGGTTGTCGCCCCACGCCCACAGCGAGCCGTCCGAGGTGAGCGCGTAGCCGTTGTGCGCCTCGCCCAGCGCGATGGCCACCGCGCCGGTCAGCCCGGACACCGCCACCGGCGAGCGGACGTGCTCGGTGCTCGTCGAGCCGTTGCCGATCTGCCCGTGCGCGTTGCTGCCCCACGCGAAGACGGTCCCGTCGGCCTTGAGGGCGTAGCGGTTGTCGACGCCGCCCTTGACCTCCACGACGTCGGTCAGCCCTGGCACCTGGACGGCCACCGGGCTCGGCGCGGTGTCCGTCGAGCCGTTGCCCAGCAGGCCGGAGTGGTTGGTGCCCCACGCCCACGCCGTGCCGTCCGCCTTGAGCGCGAAGCCCTCGTCGGCCACGGCGACCGCGTCGGTCATGCCGACGACCCGCACCGGCACGTTGGACTGGCACGTGCCCGGCACGGCCTTGTCGCACAGCACGCCGTGACCCAGCCTGCCCCAGGTGTTGTCGCCCCACGACCACACGGTGCCGTCGGACTTGACGGCGTAGCCGTTGTTGTAGCCGGAGGCGATGGCGACCACGCCCGTCAGCCCCGCGACCCGGACCGGGGTGGTCAGGTAGTCCACCTCGTGGTCGACGCCGTCACCGAGCTGGCCGTAGGCGGTGCGCCCCCACGACCACACGGTGCCGTCCGACCCCAGCGCCAGCCCGTTGCCGCGACCGGCCGCGATCGCGGTGATCCCGGACAGCCCGCTCATCCGCTGGGGCCGATCCGCGAGCAGGCCCGGCACCGCCTCGCTGTGACCCCACACCCACACGGTGCCGTCCGCGCGCAGCGCCATGTTCTCCGAGGCGCCGCCCGCGACGGCGACGACGTCGCCGAAGCCGGGGATCGCACCCGGCAGGGAGCGGTAGCCGCTCGTGCCGTCGCCGAACTGGCCGTTCACGCCCGCGCCCCACACGAACGCGCAGCCGGCGTTGCCCACGCAGGTGTCCGTGAAGTACCCGGTGACGTCGCCGAGCAGGTGGACGGCGCCGGACTCGCCCCGGTTCACCATGCCGAGCCGCTGCCAGGTGTCGAGCTCGCCGAACACCTGCGTCGTCGCGGTCCGCGCGGCGTCCGCGTAGAGGGTGCGCGTCGTGGCGCCGCCCACGTTCTGGGACATGCTGATCCGCGCCGTGCCGGTGCCCTGGGTGGCGGTCAGGTTGAACACCACGCCGGTGACCGGCAGCGTCGCGATCACCTCCGACGAGAGGTACCGGCCCGCGGCCAGCGCTCCGGCGGCGCCGTCCCGCACGCCTTGGCCGGTGGTCGTGTCGAACAGGCGGCGCGGCGTGACCGGGACGAACTCCCCGGCGGCGTCGGCGCCGTAGTAGCCCACGAGCTGGCCGATCACGCGGATCGTGCCCGCCTCGTTGAACAAGTCGATCCTGCGGTCCGCGCCGACCGCCACGACGGCCAGGTTGGACACGGTGCGCCGGGCCGCCACGGTCACGACCGACGTGCCCGGCCGCGCGGAGCCCGCCCGCCACGCGGTGACCGAGGTCGGCGCGGTCGCCTGCCCGGCGGTGAGGGCGACGGCCACCGCGGTCACGCCCGCCGGCACGCGGGACGAGACGTCGACGGTCCTCGTGGCCGCCGCGCCGACCGCGATGTCGAACAGCTCCGCCGACGCCGTGGGGCGGTACTTGGCGCCGCCGCCGGTGGCGTAGTAGCCGGTCAGGTCGGCGACGAGGTCCAGGGCGCCCGCGTCGGCGCGCAGGTCGACCCTGCGGTCGGGCCCCAGCTGGACGGTGACCGAGCCGGCCTTGCTCTCCCCGGCGTGCAGGCTCACGGCCGCGGCGCCCGGACGGGCCGAGCCGGTCTGGTGGGCGGTGACGGTGGTCGCCGCGGCGGCGGCGAACCCGGTCACGTTGAGCAGGACGGCGGTCGCCGTGGCCGGCACCCGGTCGGACAGGTCCACCGTCACGGTCCCGCCCGCGCCGACCCGACCGGCCGGCGCCCCGACGCCCGCGCGGGTGTCGAGCACCCGGACCGGCGCGACGGCGGTGTACCTCGACAACGCGGGCGCGGAGGCCGCGGCCGGCTCCGCCACCGCGCCGGTGGGCAGGGCGACCACGTGCGCCGCCGACGCCAGCAGGACGGCGAGCACCGCGAGAACCGGTCTGATCACGACTTCCCCCCGAAGAACCACGATGGTCGGCAGAGCGTAGGAACCCGGGTCGAGCACGCACAAGTCGGCTGACAGGTGGTGATGTGGGCCGAACGGTGCGTTCGCGCGGGCGCGCACGGCGACGAGCCCACCGGGTCGGGGGACCGGTGGGCTCGTCTTTTCCCGGGGGGTGGGAAGTCCTACTTGCCGTGCAGCTGCTTGAGGTACTCGTACGTGGTGGGCAGCGTGCTCATCAGTTCCTTCTGCGTCTGCTTGATCTGCGCGAACACCGCCTCGGCCGAGTCGAGCACGTCGGGCCGCGCGGCCAGCGCGGGCAGCGTGTGGTCGGGCAGGTACTCGAGCCCGGCGAAGATGCAGTAGTAGTTGGAGTTGTTCCAGAAGTTGCGGAACTCCGCCTCGAAGTTGGCGTAGTAGGTCGACTCGTCGGTGATCGGCATGTTGACCGCGAGACCGGCCTTGTACATGCGGACCTTCTCCTTGAAGTCGTCCGCCAGCTCCAAGTCCTTGCACGCCTGCCAGAACGGCGTGTCGTTGCGGGGCGCGAAGCTGAAGTGGCCCTGCACGAAGTCGCGGGAGTCGTCGAACATCGTCTCGATCTCCGCGTTGAAGCGGTCCTGCAGGATCGAGTCGAAGTCCTTGTCCGGGAAGTGCTTCGCCAGCTGGAACAGCGCCGCGTAGATGAAGTAGATGCCGGTCGACTCCAGCGGTTCCAGGAAGCACGACGCCAGGCCGATCGAGACCACGTTCTTGACCCACGCCCGGCGGTTGCGGCCGACGCGGAACTTGACCTGGTTCAGCGGGGTGTTCTCCGGGTCGAGTCCCCACATGTTGCAGAACTCGAGCGTCGCCTCGTCACGCGACTGGAACCGGCTGGAGAACACGTAGCCGCTGCCGAAGCGGCCCAGCATCGGGATCTTCCACGTCCAGCCGGACGACATCGCGATGGCGCCGGTGTAGGGCTCGACACCGTCGACGGCGTCGTCGTGCGGGATCTGGGCGGCGACCGCGCTGTCGTTGAGCAGGTGGTCGCTCATGTCCAGGAACGGCTCCTTCATCGCCTGGTTGATGAGCAGGCCGCGGAAGCCGGAGCAGTCGATGAACAGGTCGCCCTCGAGGGTGCGCCCGCCCTCGGTCTTGAGCGCCGAGACGTGGCCGCGCTGGTCGATGACCGCCTCGACCATCTTGTCCTGGACGTGGATCGCGCCCTGCTTGGTGGTCGCGAAGCGGCGCAGGAAGTCGGCGACCAGGTTCGCGTCGAAGTGCCACGCGTAGTTGGTCCACTTGGTGCCGTCCATGAACCTCGGCGAGAGGTTCTGGTCCATGATCGGCGGCTCGCGGTAGCAGGCGTAGTCGAACGGCTCGTCGGTCTGGCCGGTGAGCTTCTTGTGCGCCCAGTAGTGCGACAGCGGCTGGTTCTCGTGGTTCGGCAGCAGGCCGAACAGGTGGTAGTAGTGGTCGCTCGTGCCCTGGTACGGGCGACCGTTCGCCTCACCGACGCCCGGCGTGCGCCAGTTGGTGAACTTGATGCCCATCTTGAAGCTGGCGTTGCACTCGCGCATCCAGTCCTCCTCGGCGATGCCGAGGAAGTCGAAGAACGTCTTGTGCAGGTTCGGCACCGTGGCCTCGCCGACGCCGATCTTCGGGATGGCGGGCGCTTCGAGCACGGTGATGGTCACGGCCGGCCCGAGGGCCTTGCCGAGGTACGACGCGGCCATCCAGCCCGCGGTGCCGCCACCGAGCACCACGACCTTCTTGATCCTACGATCTGCCATCGAGGTTTGTCCTCCCGTCATGATCACGACAAAGGCCGCGGAACCGACGTTCGCCGCAGTGCTGCCGGTGTTCGAAGGGCGAGTGCCCGAGATATCCGGGTCGGGACCAGCCTGAACCCGAATGGCTATGGATTTTCTATACCCGACGCCGTCAGTGACGTGTCAGCGGGTTGTCAGCCGTGTTCGCGAGTATGTGGTCGTGACCGCTGCCCGGACGGGTCGGCGCTGCTCATCAGGCCTGGACGAGAAAGGGACGGTAACGTGGCACCTGCCTTCGCGGTGATTTCCGGCGCTCAAGTGGACGAGGTATTGCGAGGGCGCGAGAAGCACGTTGTCGAACTCATCGAGGCGGCTTACCGGTGGCACGGCGAAGGTGACACGGTCAATCCACCGTCCTATTTCCTGCGGTTCCCCGAAGACCCCTCGTCGCGGATCATCGCACTGCCCGCGTCCATCGGCGGCGACGTCGGCGTGCACGGCGTGAAGTGGATCTCCAGCTTCCCCGCGAACGTCGCCGCGGGCCTGCCGCGCGCGTCCGCGGTGCTGATCCTCAACGACCGCGAGACCGGCTACCCGATCGCGTGCCTGGAGAGCTCCATCGTCAGCGCGGTGCGCACCGCCGCGTCCGCCGCGCTGGCCGCGGACCGGCTCAGCCGGCACCGGAGCAGGCCCACCAGGGTCGGGTTCGTCGGCACCGGCCTGATCGCCCGCTACATCCACACCTACCTGACCGCCACCGGGTGGAGCTTCGACGAGGTCGGCGTGCACGACCTGAGCGCCGACTCCGCGAACGGCTTCCGCGAGTACGCCGAGGGCGCGGGCGACGGCGCCGTCGAGGTCCACGACAGCGCGGAGAGCGTGATCCGGTCGAGCGACCTGGTCGTGTTCGCCACCGTCGCGGGCACGCCGCACGTCACCGACCCGACGTGGTTCGACCACAACCCGCTGGTGCTGCACGTGTCGCTGCGCGACCTGTCGCCGGAGGTGATCCTCGCGTCCACCAACGTGGTGGACGACGTGGAGCACTGCCTGAAGGCGAACACCTCGCCGCACCTGGCCGAGCAGCTCACCGGCAACCGCGACTTCCTGTCCGGCACGTTGCACGACGTCATGACCGGCGCGGTGACGCCACCGGCGGACCGGCCGCTGGTGTTCTCCCCGTTCGGCCTGGGCGTGCTGGACCTGGCGGTCGGCAAGCACGTCTACGACGAGGTGTCGCGGGCGGGCGCGCTGGCCGTGGTCCCGGACTTCTTCTTCGACCTCGACCGCTACGGCAAGCGCTGAGCCGCCTGACCGTGCACTTCGCCTAGGAGTCGGCGCATGCCAGTGATATCGACGCCCCAGGAGTTCAACGTGGACGACCTCTACGTGGACCTCCGGCGGCTCTCGGGCCACCCGCTGTACCTCAAGTGCGAGGGGTTCAACTTCGCCGGGTCCATCAAGCTCAAGGCCGCCAACGAGATGGTGTCCGCCGCCGTGCGCGCCGGCACCCTGCGCGAGGGCGCCACGCTGGTGGAGAGTTCGTCGGGCAACCTCGGGGTGGCGCTGGCGCTGGTGGCGGCGAGCCGCGGCTACCGGTTCCTGTGCGTCACCGACGCGCGCTGCAACCTCGCCACCAGACAGCTGATGGAGGCGTTGGGCGCGCGGGTGCACGTCATCACCGAGCCCGACCCGCAGGACGGCTACCTCGGCGCCCGCATCCGCTACGTCAAGCAGGTGTGCGAGGACGAGGGCTACGTGTGGCTCAACCAGTACGCCAACCCGGCGAACTGGATGGCGCACTACCAGAGCACCGGCCCGGAGATCCTGAAGAGCTTCCCCGAGGTCGACGTGGTGTTCATCGGCGCGGGCAGCACCGGCACGCTGATGGGCTGCGCGCGGTACTTCAAGGAGAACAAGCCGTCGGTGCGGGTCGTCGCGGTCGACTCGGTCGGCTCGGTCACCTTCGGCACGCCCGCGCAGCCGCGGATGCTGCCGGGCCTGGGCACCAGCGTCCGCCCGCCGCTGCTGGACGAGTCCTTCGTGGACGAGGTGCTGCACGTGGCGGAACGGGACACGGTGCGCGCCTGCCGGACGTTGCTGCGGCACGGCTTCCTGTTCGGCGGCTCGACCGGCACGGTGCTCTCGGGCGCCGCCGACTGGCTCACCCGCAACCGGCCCGACGGCGATGTGACCGCGGTGGCGATCGCGCCCGACCTCGGCGACCGCTACCTGGACACCGTCTACCGGGACCAGTGGATCAGCGACATCTACGGCGCGGACCTGCTCGCCGAGGACGCCATGCTTGCGAGGAGACTGCCATGACCCACCGGCTTCCCCTGTCCGCCGGTCAGCTCGACATCTGGTTCGACGAGAAGCTCTCCGGCGGCACGTCGGCGTACAACACCGCGGGCTACCTGGACATCCGCGGACCGCTGGACATCGAGGTGTTCCGCGCGGCCGTGGCGCGGCTGGTGTTCGAGTCGGAGTGCATGCGGGCGCGGTTCACCGAGGTCGACGGCGAGCCGGGCCAGGTGGTCGAGCCCCTGCCGGACCCCGGTCTGCGGGTGCTGGACCTGCGCGGCGAGGCCGACCCGGAACGCGCCGGCCGCGACTGGGTGCGGGCCGACCTGGACGTGCCGTTCGCGCTCGGCGACTTCCCGCTGTTCCGCCTGGCGCTGCTGCGCGTCGGCGACGAGCGGGCGTTCTTCTCCCTGTGCATCCACCACTTCCTGTGCGACGGCTACACGCAGGTGGTGTTCTGGCGCAGGCTCGGCGAGCTGTACGAGGCCCTGCTGGCGGGCGCGTCGGTCGACGACGGCCGGTTGCCGCCGTTGGCCGAGCTGATCGCGGCGGAGGCGGCCTACGGCGGGTCCGGTCAGGCCGAGCGGGACCGCAGGTTCTGGGACCGGCGGTTCACCGACGCTCCCGAGCTGGTCAGCCTGTCGCACCGGGACGGCCCGCGGGCGCAGGGCTTCGTGCGCCGCAGCGCCGTGGTGCCCGAGTCGACCGCGCGCCTGGTCCGCGAGGTCGCCGCCGGGGCCAAGGTGACGTGGCCGACCGTGGTGACCGCCGCGATGGCGGCCTACACCCAGCGGATGACCGGCGTCCGCGACGTGCTGCTGACGTTGCCGGTGACCGCCAGGGTGGGCGCCCGGATGCGCGCCATCCCCGGCATGGTGGCCAACACCGTGCCGCTGCGGCTGGCCGTCGGCCCGGGGACGTCCCGCGCCGGGCTGCTGGCCGACACCTCGCGCGAGGTCACCAGGGTGCTGCGCCACCAGCGGCACCGGGTCAGCCGCATCCGCGGCGCGATGGGCCTGCGCAGCGACGACCGCAGGCCGTTCGGCCCGCTGGTCAACATCCTGCCGCAGGAGACCGAGCTGAAGCTCGGACCGTGCGCGATGACGGTCAACAACCTGTCCACCGGGCTGGTGGACGACTTCGAGGCCACGGTCGTGGAGGCGCCGGGCGGCGGCCTCGAACTGCACCTGAGCGGCAACGCGGGCCTGTACGAGGACGCCGAGGTGGCGGGCCACGTCACCCGCTTCGCCGCGTACCTGGAGGAGTTCGTGCGGGCGGCGCCGGACGCCGCGCTGAGCCGGGTGGACTTCGCCGGGGCCGACGCCGTCGTCGGCCCGGTGCGCGAGGACGACTACACCGGCGTCGTGGAACGCGTGCGCGCCGTCGCCGCGGCCCGGCCCGACGCGGTCGCGGTGGTGGACAGGGCCGGACCGGTGACCTACGGCGAGCTCGTCGCGCGCGCCAACGCCCTGTCGCGCGAGCTGGACGCCGGGCTGACCGCCGTGCTCGCCGAGCCCGGCGCCGGTTTCGTCACGGCGGTGCTGGCCGCCCTCGGCGCGGGCGGCGCGTACGTGCCGCTGGACGTGCGCGCGCCGGTCGCCCGGATCGCGGGCCTGCTGGCCGACAGCGGCGCCACGCACCTGGTCGTGGACCCGGCGCACCGCGCGCTCGCGGACGAACTCGCCGGCAGCGCGCGCGTGGTCGTGCTGGACGACGCCGAGGACCACGAGCTGTCACCGTTGTCCGACTCAGCCGACGACCTCGCGTACGTGATCTTCACGTCGGGGTCGACGGGCCGGCCGAAGGGCGCGATGGTGCACCGGGGCGGCCTCGTCAACCACCTGCTGGCCAAGGTCGAGGACCTCGGGCTCACCGCCGCCGACACCGTCGTGCAGAACGCGCCGGTGACCTTCGACGTGTCCGTCTGGCAGATGCTCGCGCCGCTGGTCGTGGGCGGACGGGTGCTCGTCGTGGGCGCGGCGGAGGCCGCCGACCCGGACACCCTGTTCGGCCTCGCCGCGACCGGGGGCGTGACCGTGCTGGAGGTCGTGCCGTCGCTGCTGCGCGCCGCGCTCGACGCCTGGGACGCCGCCGGCCACGCCGTGCCGCTGCCCGGCCTGCGGCACCTGGTCGTCACGGGCGAGGTGCTGCCCGCCGACCTGTGCGCGCGCTGGTTCGACCGCTACCCGGGGCTGCCGCTGGTCAACGCCTACGGGCCGACCGAGTGCTCGGACGACGTCACGCACGCGCTGATCACCGGACCGGTCGACGGCGCCCGCGCGCCGATCGGCCACGCGGTGCGCAACACCCGGCTCTACGTGCTGGGCGACGACCTGCGACCGATGCCGCAGGGCGTGCCCGGCGAGCTGTACGTGGCGGGCGCCGGCGTCGGCCACGGCTACCTCGGCGATCCCGGGCGCACCGCGACGACGTTCCTGCCCGACCCGTTCGGCGGGCCGGGCGACCGCATGTACCGCACCGGCGACCGCGTGCTGCGGCACGCCGACGGGCAGCTGGAGTTCCTGGAGCGGCGGGACTTCCAGGTCAAGATCCGCGGTCACCGCATCGAGCTCGGCGAGGTCGAGGCCGCCGTCCGCGCGGTGCCGGGCGTCGGTGACGCCGCGGTCGCCGTCGTCACCGACCCGGCCGGGCACAAGCGGCTCGTCGGCTACGTCGTGGGCGAGGCGGCCGGGGTCCGCGAGCAGGTGGCACGGCTGCTGCCCGAGTACATGGTGCCGTCGACGTTCGTGGTGCTGGACGCGCTGCCGCTGACCCCGCACGGCAAGGTGGACCGCAAGGCGCTGCCCGCCGTGGACTTCGGCACGCCCGTGACGACGCGCGCGGCCCGCACCCGCGAGGAGGAGATCCTCTGCGGTGTGCTCGCCGAGGTGCTCGGCGTGGCCTCGGTCGGCGCGGACGACAGCTTCTTCGCCCTCGGCGGCGACAGCATCAGCTCCATCCAGGTGGTCAGCCGCGCCCGCGCGGCGGGCCTGGTCGTCACCTCGGCGGACGTGTTCCGGCTGCGGACACCGGCCGCCATCGCGGCGGTCGCCAAGCCCGTCTCCGCCGTCGCCGTGGTCGCGGACGACGGTGTCGGGGAGGTCGAGCCGCCCCCGATCGCCCACCAGTTGCGCGAGGTCCCCACCGGGCTGACCCGTGACTACAGCCAGCACGTGGCGGTGTCCGTGCCCGCCGGGCTGGACGTCGACCGGCTCACCGCGGCCGTGCAGGTGCTGCTGGACCACCACGACGCGCTGCGGCTGCGGCTCGCCGAGCCGGTCGAGGGGCTGTGGGCGCTGGAGGTCCAGCCCCGCGGCGCGGTCCGCGCGGCCGACGTGGTCAGCGCCGGCGGCACGCTCGACGCGGCACGCGAGCGCTTGGCGCCCAAGGACGGCGTGGTCGTCCGGTTCGTGCTGAACGACGGCGAGCTGCTCGTGGTGGCCCACCACCTGGCCGTGGACGGCGTGTCGTGGCGGATCCTGCTGCCCGACCTGCGCGCGGCCGTCGAGGGACGGCCCCTGCCACCCGTCGGCACGTCCTACCGCCGCTGGACCGGGCTGCTGTCGGAGCAGGCGCGCACCGCCGCCCGCACCGCCGAGCTGCCGCTGTGGACGGGGCAGCTGCGCGGCGGCGACCCGCTGCTGGGCGCGCGCCCGCTCGACCCCGCCGTGGACGTCGAGCGCACCGCCGGCCACCACCGGTTCGAGGTGGCCGACGCGGCGGCGTTGACGACCACGGTGCCCGCCGCGTTCCACGCCGAGGCCAACGAGGTGCTGCTGGCCGCGCTCGCGGTCGCGGTGGCGCGGCGGCGCGGCGGCGGGTCGGTGCTGGTCGAGCTGGAGGGCCACGGGCGCGAGCAGGACGCCGAGGACGTGGACCTGGCGCGCACGGTCGGCTGGTTCTCCAGCGTGTTCCCCGTGCGCCTCGACGTCGGCGACACCTCGGACGTGCCGGGGGTGGTGAAGCGGGTCAAGGAGGCGTTGCGCGCCCTGCCCGACCACGGCCTCGGCTTCGGGCTGCTGCGCCACCTCAACCCCCAGACGCAGGGCGCGCTGGCCCGGTTCGCCCCGCCGCAGATCGGCTTCAACTACCTCGGGCGCTTCGGCGTGGACCGGGGGGAGTGGTCCTTGCGCGGCGACGTCGGCCTGCACGCGCACCGGGACGTGCCGCTGCGGTACGCGCTGGAGGTCGCCGCGGTCACCGAGGACCGGCCGACCGGCCCGGTGCTCGTGTCCGACTGGCGGTACGCGGGCGCGCTGCTGTCCGAAGAGGACGTCCGGGGCATCGCCGAGACGTTCACCGCGGTCCTGGGCGCGCTGGTGGAGTACGCGGAACGGCACGCGGGCCGGGCCGGTGGCCGCACGCCGTCGGACTTCCCGCTGGTGTCGCTGACCCAGCGCGAGATCGAGGACGTCGAGCGGGCGGTCGGCCCGCTGGACGACGTGCTGCCGCTGTCGCCGTCGCAGAAGGGCCTGCTGTTCCAGGCCGACTACGACCGCGACGGCGTGGACGCCTACACGTTGCAGGTGACCGTGGACGTGGCCGGTCCGCTCGACCCGGCCCGGCTGCGCGCCGCCGTACGGGCGCTCCTGGCGCGGCACCCGCTGCTGCGTGCCGCCTTCCGGCACCGGGAGTCCGGTGACGCCGTGCTCGTCGTGCCCTCGGCGGTCGAGCCGTCGTGGGACGAGGTCGACCTGAGCGGGATGGACCCGGCGGACCGGGACGGCGAGCTGGCCCGGCTCACCGACGCCGACTGGCTGCGCCGCTTCGACCTGACGGCGCCGCCGCTGGTGCGGTTCACCGTGGTGCGGCTGACCGGCGAGTCGTTCCGCGTCGTCTGGACCGTGCACCACTCCCTGGTGGACGGCTGGTCCAACCCGATCTTCGCGCGGGAGCTGTTCACCCTGTACGCCAACGGGGTCGACACCTCCGCGCTGCCGCCGGTGCCACCCCACGCCGACTACCTGCGGTGGCTGGCCGACCGGGACGTCGAGGCGGCGCGCGACGCGTGGCGCTCGGCGTTGGCCGGGCTGACGGAGGCGACCCGCCTCGCGCCGGTCGACCCGGACCGCACGCCCGCGGTGCCCGACGAGCTGCTGGTGGACCTGCCCGAGTCCCTGACGGCCCGCCTGACCGACTGGGCGCGGGCCAACGACCTCACCCTCAGCACGGTCGTGCAGGGCTGCTGGGCGGTGCTGCTGGGCGCCCTGACCGGGAGCCGGGACGTCGTGTTCGGCGCGGTGCGGTCCGGCCGGCCCGCCGAGCTGCCGGGCGTCGAGACGATGATCGGCCCGTTCCTCGGCACGCTGCCGGTGCGGGTGGCGCTCGACCCCGCGCACACGCTCGCGCGGCTGCTGGCGGACCTCGGCGCCGGGCAGTTCGACCTGGAGCCGCACCAGCACCTCGGCCTGGCCGAGGTGCAGCAGCAGGCCGGCATCGGCGAGCTGTTCGACACCGTGGTCAGCTACCACAACTACCCGATGGCCGACGCCCGCGAGCTGGGCGGCCTGGCGCCGGACCTGGACGTGCTCGGCGGCGAGGCGCGCGTGGTGGCCGAGTACCCGTTCGCGCTGGGCGTGTACCCCGGCGAGCGGATGCGGCTGCACGCCCAGTACCGGGGTCGCCTGTTCACCCGCGAGGACGTGCGGCTGCTGGTCGACCGGTTCGTGCGGTTGCTGGAGACCGCGGTCGACGCGCCGGACACGCCGGTGGGCCGGGTCGACGTGCTGGCGGCGGGTGAGCGGGAGCTGCTGCTGGGCGAGTGGAGCGGGCGGATCGCGCCGATCCCGGACGTGACCGCGCCGCAGCTGTTCGCCGACCGGGTCGCGCAGGCGCCGGACGCGCTCGCCGCCGTGTTCCGCGACGAGGAGCTGACCTACGCCGGGCTGGACGCCCGCGCGAACCGGCTGGCCCGGCTGCTGGCCGCCCGGGGCGCGGGCCCGGAGGGCGTGGTCGCCTTCGCCCTGCCGCGCTCGCTGGAGGCGGCGGTGGTGGTGCTCGCCGTGCTGAAGTCCGGCGCGGCGTTCCTGCCGATCGACGCCAAGCTGCCGCTGGACCGGATCGCGTACATGGTGGACGACGCCCGGCCGATCGCTCTGGTGTCCACTGTGGACACCGCCGGCGGGATGGCCGGGCTCGACGTGCCGCTGGTGCTCCTGGACGACCCCGCGGTGCTCGCCGAGCTGGACGGCCTGCCCGCCACCGCGCCGGCGCCGGCGCTGCGCCAGGGGCACCCGGCCTACGTGATCTACACGTCCGGGTCCACCGGGCGGCCCAAGGGCGTCGTGGTCGACCACGCCGGGCTCGTCGCCATGGTCCGGAGCCTGATCGCGAAGTTCGACGTCACGCCCGACACGCGGGTGCTCCAGTTCGCCTCCTACAGCTTCGACGCGACGGTGTGGGAGTGGGGCCTGGCCCTGCTGGGCGGCGGCACGCTGGTGGTCGCCGACGACGACGCCCGCGCGCCGGGCCGACCGCTGCTCGACCTGATCCGGACCAGGCGGGTCAACCTCGCGGCGCTGCCGCCGGTGGTCGCGGGCGGGCTGCCCGAGGACGCCCGGCTGCCCGACGACCTGGTGATGGTCGTCGCCGGCGAGGCGTGCCCGCCGGAGGTGGTGGCGCGCTGGGCGCCCAGGCACCGGATGTTCAACGGGTACGGGCCGACCGAGGCGGTGCTCGCCTCGACCGTCGGCGGCCCGCTGACCGGCGAGGGCAGGCCGCCCATCGGCACGCCGACCGCGGCGCACCGGGTGTACGTGCTCGACCCGCTGCTGCGGCCGGTGCCCGTCGGCGTGACGGGCGAGCTGTACGTCGCCGGCGGGCTCGCCCGCGGGTACCTCGACCGGCCCGGCCTGACCTCCGAGCGGTTCGTCGCCGACCCGTTCGACGCGCCGGGCGGGTTCATGTACCGCACCGGCGACCTGGTCCGGTGGCACGCCGACGGCCAGCTGGACTACGTCGGCCGCGCGGACGACCAGGTGCAGCTGCGCGGCTTCCGCATCGAGCTGGGCGAGATCGAGTCGGCGCTGGTGTCGCACCCCGGCGTGGCCCAGGCCGTGGTCGTGGTCCGCGAGGACGACGGCGACCGCAGGCTGGTCGGCTACCTGGTGCCCGCCGCGCCCGCGCCCGGACGACCCGGCGCGGTGCCCGACGGCGTGCGGGAACTGCTGGTCGAGTCGCTGCCGGAGTACATGGTCCCGGCGGCGCTGGTCGCGCTGGACGAGCTGCCGCTGACCGCGCAGGGCAAGCTGGACCGCAAGGCGCTGCCCGCGCCCGAGGCCGGCGCGCCCGCCGCTCGCGGCCGGGGACCGCGCACACCGGTCGAGGACATCCTGACCGGGCTGTTCGCCGACGTGCTCGGCCTGCCGCAGGTGGGGATCGACGAGGACTTCTTCGAACTCGGCGGGCACTCCCTGCTGGCCACGCGGGTCATCAGCCGGGCCCGGTCCGCGCTGGGCGTCGAGCTGCCCATCCGGGCGTTGTTCGAGGCGCGCACCGTGGCGGCGCTGGCCGACCAGGTGCGCGGCGCGCAGGGCGCCCGACCGGCGCTGGCGCCGATGCCGCGCGGCGAGCGGACGCCCCTGTCGTTCGCCCAGCGGCGGCTGTGGTTCCTCAACCGCCTGGAGGAGAACGCCACCGGCACCTACAACGTGCCGCTGGCGATGCGCCTGACCGGCGCGCTGAGGGTCGACGCGCTGCGCGCCGCCCTGCGCGACGTCGTGGCCAGGCACGAGGTGCTGCGCTCGGTGTTCCCGGACGAGGACGGCAAGCCGCACCAGCGGGTGGCCGACCTGCCGCCGGACCACCCGCCGCTGGAGGTGGCCGAACTCGCCGAGGCCGAGCTGGGCCGCGTGCTGACCGCCGAGACGGACCGCGGGTTCGACCTCGCGACAGAACCCGCGTTGCGCGCCACGCTGTTCCGGCTCGGCCCGGACGAGCACGTGCTGCTGGTCGTCTTCCACCACATCGCGTTCGACGGCTGGTCGATCGCGCCGTTCGCCCGCGACCTGACCGACGCCTACCGCGCCCGTTGCGCGGGCGTGGCCCCGGACCGGTCGCCGCTGCCGGTGCAGTACGCGGACTACGCGCTGTGGCAGCGTGAGCTGCTCGGCTCCGAGGACGACCCGGAGAGCCTGCTCGGCGCCCAGCTCGCGTACTGGACCGAGGCGCTCGCCGACCTGCCCGAGGAACTGGACCTGCCGACCGACTTCCCGCGCCCGGCGGTGAGCACGCACGACGGCGGCGAGGTCGAGTTCCTGGTCGACGGCCCGCTGTACGCGGGGCTGGTGGCGCTGGCGCGCGAGTCCGGCGCGAGCGTGTTCATGGTGTTCCAGGCGGCCGTGTCGGCCCTGCTGGGCAAGCTCGGCGCGGGCACGGACATCCCGCTCGGCACCCCGGTGGCCGGCCGGGCCGACGAGGCGCTCGACGAGCTGGTCGGGTTCTTCGTCAACACCGTGGTGCTGCGCACCGACACCGCCGGCGACCCGACGTTCCAGGAGCTGGTGCACCGCGTGCGGGAGGCGAACCTCGGCGCGTACGCGCACCAGGACCTGCCGTTCGAGTACCTGGTGGAGAAGCTGAACCCGGTGCGGTCGCCGGCCCGCCAGCCGCTGTTCCAGGTCATGCTGGTGCTGCAGAACGACGGTGACGGGCCGGCCGTCCTGCCCGGCCTGAACGCCCGCGTGCAGCCGGTGGCCGCGCCGCGCGCGAAGTTCGACCTCACCTTCCAGCTCGACGAGCTGGTCGCCGACGGCGCGCCCACGGGCATCCGGGGCGCGCTGGAGTACACGACCGACCTGTTCACCCGGTCCACGGTCGAGCGGATCGCGGACCGGCTGCTGCGGTTGCTGCGCGCCGCGGTGGCCGACCCGGGCGCGCGGCTGAGCCGGCTCGACGTGCTGGACCCGGAGGAGCGCGAGCGGGTGCTGGGCGCGGGCGCCGGACCACGCCGCCCGGACGCGTACCGGGGCGTGGTGGAGCGGGTGCGCGAGTTCGCCGTCCGCACGCCCGACGCCGTGGCCGTCGTGGACGAGGACGGCGAGGTCACCTACTCGACGCTGGTGCGCCGCGCCGCCGCGGTGTCCCGTGAGCTGGACGGCGGTCTGGCCGCGGTGCTGGCCGCACCGGGCGCGCGCTACGTCTCGGCGGTGCTGGGCGCGCTCGGCGCGGGTGGCGCCTACCTGCCGCTGGACGTGCAGGCCCCGGTGTCGCGCACGGCCGCGTTGCTGGCCGACAGCGGCGCGCGCGTGCTGCTGACCGACGCCGCGCACCGCCGCCTGGCCGAACAGGTGGCCGGCACCGCCCGGGTGGTGGTCCTGGACGGCGCCGAGGACGGCGACCTGCCGCCGTTGGCGGGCGCGGCGGACGACCTCGCTTACGTGATCTTCACGTCCGGGTCGACGGGCAAGCCGAAGGGCGCGATGGTGCACCGGGCGGGCATGGTCAACCACCTGCTCGCCAAGGTGGACGACCTGCGGCTGTCCGAACAGGACGCGGTGGTGCACAACGCGCCGGTGACGTTCGACATCTCGGTGTGGCAGATGCTGGCGCCGTTGGTGGTCGGCGGCCGGGTGCGGGTCGTCGGCCGCGAGGTCGCCGCGGACCCGGAGGCGTTGTTCGGCATCACGGCCGGTGAACGCGTCTCGGTGCTGGAGGTCGTCCCGTCGCTGCTGCGCGCCGCGCTGGACGTGTGGGACACCACGGGCGAGGCGCCGGAGCTGCCGTCGCTGCGCCGGCTGGTCGTCACCGGCGAGGCGTTGCCCGCCGACCTGTGCGAGCGGTGGTTCGCGCGGTTCCCGGCCATCCCGCTGGTCAACGCCTACGGGCCGACCGAGTGCTCCGACGACGTCACGCACGCGGTGATCACCGGGCCGGTGCGCGGCACGCGCGTGCCGATCGGCCAACCGGTGCGCAACACCGCGCTGTACGTGCTCGGCGACGACCTGCGGCCGCTGCCCGTCGGCGTGCCGGGCGAGCTCTACGTCGGCGGCCTCGGCGTCGGGCGCGGCTACCTCGGCGACCCCGCGCGGACGTCGGTGACGTTCCTGCCCGACCCGTTCGCCGCGGAGTCCGGTCTCGGCGCGGGCGCGCGGATGTACCGCACGGGCGACCGGGTGGTGCTGCGCCCGGACGGCAACCTGGAGTTCCTGGAGCGGCGCGACCACCAGGTCAAGATCCGCGGCCACCGCATCGAGCTGGGCGAGGTCGAGGCCGCGGCCCGGGCGTTGTCCGCCGTGCGCGACGCGGTGGTGGTCGTCGACGGCGACGCCAAGGGCCACAAGCGGCTCGTCGGCTACGTCGTGCCGGCCGACGACGCGGGCGGCGACATCGCGTTGCTGCGCAAGGAGCTCGGCGAGTCGCTGCCCGACTACATGGTGCCCGCCGCGCTGGTCGTGCTCGACGCCCTGCCCCTGACGCCCAACGGCAAGGTGGACCGCAAGGCCCTGCCCGCCGCGGACTTCGCGCACCTGCCCTCCACGCGCGCCCCGCGCACCCCGGCCGAGGAGCTGCTGGCCGGGATCGTCGCGGACGTGCTCGGCGTGCCGTCGGTCGGCGTGGACGACAACTTCTTCGCGGTCGGCGGCGACAGCATCAGCTCGATCCAGGTCGTCACCCGCGCCCGCAAGGCGGGGTTGCCGATCGCGATCGCGGACGTGTTCGTGCACCAGACCGTCGCCGACCTGGCGGCCGCGGCGGACGACCGCGCGCCGTCGCGGGCCGCGGCGATCTCCAGCGTGTTCGAGGAGTTCGCCGCCCTGGAGGAGACCACGCCGTTCGACACCGTGCTGCGGATGAAGCCGGGCTCCGGTCCCGCGCTGTTCTGCCTGCACAGCGGCGTCGGCTTCGCCCTGCCCTACATCGGCCTGGCGCCGCACGTCGGCCCGGACACGCCGCTGGTGGGCATCCAGTCGCCGTCCATCACCGAGCTGGCCGCGCTGCCGACGTCGTTGGGGCAGTTGGCGTCGGACTACCTCGACCTGATCAGGTCGATCCAGCCCGAGGGCCCGTACCACCTGCTCGGCTGGTCGTTCGGCGGCATCCTCGCCCACGAGGTGGCCGCGCGGCTGGAAGCCGACGGCGAGCGGGTCGGCGTGCTGGCCAACCTCGACGCCTACCCGCCGAGCAGGCACGACCCGCACGGCGACGACCAGGCGATGCTCGGCTGGGTGGTGGAGCTGGTCGGGCACGACCGGTCGGAGTTCGCGGGCCGCGACATCACCGCCGAGGACGTGGTCGAGGTGCTGCGCCGCGACGGCAGCCCGCTGGCCGGGCTCGGCGACGAGCGGGTGCTGGCGATGATCGAGGTGATGAAGGTCCACTCGCGGTTCTCCGAGCGGTACCGGCCGTCCCGCTACGACGGCGAGGTGCTGCTGTTCGCGGCCTCCGGCGAGCTGCCCGAGGACGAGCTGGCCGAACGGGTCGACCTGTGGACGCCGCACGTCGGCGCCCTCCGAGTGCACCACCTGCCCGGTGGGCACGACCACATGATGAACCCGGGCCACCTGGCCCGGATCGGCGCGGCGGTGGCGGCCGGGATGTCCCGCCCGCCCGGGAATGGGGAATCGTGAACGCACTGGTCGACGTCAAACCCGGGCCCGGGGCGACCCTGGTCGAAGTCCTGGCCGTGACCGGCAGGCGGCTGCGGCACCTGCGCCGGGCGCCCGGCCGCTTCATCGGGGTCACGCTCAACCCGCTGGTGTCCATGCTGGTGCTCGGCTACCTGTTCCAGCAGTCGATCTCCATCCCCGGCGGCGGCAGCTACCAGGAGTACCTGTTCGCGGGCGCGGCGCTGCAGGTCGGTCTCGCGGGCGTCGGCCCGACCGCCATCGCGGTCGCGACGGACCTGAAGGGCGGGCTGATCGACCGGTTCCGGTCGCTGCCGATCTCGCGGTCGTCCGTCCTCATCGGACACACGATCGCCGACCTCGTGGTCGCGGTGATGGGCCTGGCCGTCGTCGTGGGCGTCGGCCTGCTGCTGGGGTGGCGCTCGCACACCGGGCTGCTGCCCACGCTCGCCGCGTTCGGCGTGCTGGTCGTGTTCTGCTACGTGGTGACGTGGGTCGGCGTGCTGCTGGGCATGTCGTCCAAGAGCCTGGAGACCATCGACTCGATCGCGCCGCTGGTCGTGGTCGTGTTCCCGTTCCTGTCGAACGCGTTCCTGTCCGAGCAGAACCTGCCCGCGTGGCTGGCGCCGATCGCGGCCTGGAACCCCATCAGCGCGGTGGCCACGGCCTGCCGCCAGCTGTGGGGCAACCCGGTCACCACCGGCGGCGGCTTCCCGACCGACCACCCGGAGGTGGTCGTCGTGGTGACCCTCGGCCTGCTGTTCCTGCTGACCTCGTTCGTCAGCCTGCGCCGGTACGCGAGCACCGCCAACTGAGGAGAACACGGACATGACCGCCCACCTGGCCGATGTCGACCTGGCCGACCTGGACCTGGCCGACCCGCAGACGTTCCTGGACGTGGACCTGCACTCGATGTGGCGGCGGCTGCGCGAAGAGGACCCCGTGCACTGGAACCCGCCGGGCGACGGCACGCCGGGCTTCTGGGTGCTGTCCCGCTACGCCGACGTCGTGGCGGTGTACAAGGACAACAAGAGGTTCACCTCCGAGCACGGCAACGTGCTGTCCACGTTGTTGCGCGGCACGGACTCGGCGTCGGGCAAGATGCTCGCGGTCACCGACGGCCCGCGGCACCGCGACGTGCGCAACCTGATGATCAAGTCGTTCTCGCCGCGCGTGCTGGCGAAGGTCGCCGAACGGGTGCACCAGCGGACCCTGGCGCTGGTGGGCGAGCGGGTCGGGCCGACGTTCGACTTCGCCACCGACGTCGCCGACCACATCCCGATCAACACGATCGGCGACCTGATGGACGTGCCCGTCGCGGACCGGGCGAAGCTCGTGGACTGGAACAACCGGACGCTGAGCCGGTACAGCTCCGAGGACACCGAGCTGGAGGAGTGGCTGGCTCGCAACGAGATCCTGCTGTACTTCTCGGGCCTGGCCGAGCAACGCCGGCGCGACCCCGGCGACGACGTGGTCAGCGCCCTGGCCAACGGGCTGGTGGACGGCGCGCCGCTGAGCGAGGACGAGATCGTCTTCAACTGCTACAGCCTCATCCTGGGCGCGGACGAGTCCAGCCGCATGTCCTCGATCGGCGGGCTCCTGGCGCTGCACCAGCACCCGGAGCAGTGGCGCGCGCTCAAGGACGGCAAGGTCGACATCGGCACGGCGACCGAAGAGGTGCTGCGCTGGACCACGCCCGCCATGCACTTCGGCCGCCGCGCCGTCGTGGACGTGGAGCTCGGTGGGCGGGTCATCAAGGCGGGCGACGTGGTGACGCTGTGGAACAGCTCGGCCAACTTCGACGACGAGGTGTTCACCGACCCGCTGTCGTTCGACCTGTCGCGCACGCCCAACCGGCACATCGCGTTCGGCCACGGACCGCACTTCTGCCTCGGCGCCTACCTCGGGCGCGCCCACGTGCGCTCGGTGCTGGAGGCGGTGCGCGACCTGGTCGACGAGATCGAGCTGGCCGGTGAGCCGCGCCGGCTGTTCTCCAACTTCGTCCACGGCTACTCCAGCCTGCCGGTGACGTTGCGCTGACCGCGTTCCCCGACCGCCCCGCCGCGGACGTCGCCCCTCGGCCGAGG
>NZ_JBEOVG010000024.1:0-99223 GCF_040295345.1 Actinosynnema sp. NPDC002837 | reverse complement strand
GTCGCCCGGCGCCGGGCGACCCACCCGCCGTTTCGCGTCACCCGACTGGGGCTACCCGCCGGTAGTAGCGTGGTAGGCCCAGTCCGCGAGGTCGCGTCGACCGTTCCAGGCGACCGAGCCGCCGTCTGCGGAGCAGCGGCAATCCGACACGGAGGTCAGCGATGACCGCAGTGGATCCCGATCGGCACGTCGACGAGAGCACCGCCCGCAAGGTGGCCGAACAGGCCCGCGAGACCCGGTGGCGGCACCCCAGCTTCGGCCGCGAGCTCTTCCTCGGCCACTTCCGCCTCGACCTGATCCACCCCCACCCCAGCGGCTCGGCCGAGGACCGCGAGCGCGGCGAGACGTTCCTCACCGCCCTGCGCGAGTTCTGCGAGCACTCCGTGGACGGCGCGGAGATCGAGCGCGACGCGCTCATCCCCGACCACGTGCTGACCGGCCTCAAGCAGCTCGGCGCGTTCGGCATGAAGATCAAGCGCGAGTACGGCGGCCTCGGCCTGTCCCAGGTCTACTACAACCGGGCGTTGATGATGGTCGGCTCGGTCAGCCCGGCGCTGGGCGCGATGCTGTCCGCGCACCAGTCCATCGGCGTGCCGCAGCCGCTGGCGATGTTCGGCACGGACGAGCAGAAGCGGGAGTACCTGCCCCGCTGCGCGACCGGTGAGATCAGCGCGTTCCTGCTCACCGAGCCGGACGTGGGCAGCGACCCGGCCCGCCTGGGCACCACGGCCACGCCCACCGACGACGGCTACGTGCTCGACGGCGTGAAGCTGTGGACGACCAACGGCGTGGTGGCCGACCTGCTGGTGGTGATGGCGCACGTGCCGGACAAGGGCATCAGCGCGTTCGTGGTCGAGGGCGACTCGCCCGGCATCACGGTGGAGAACCGCAACCGGTTCATGGGCCTGCGCGGCCTGGAGAACGGCGTCACCCGGTTCCACCGGGTCCACGTGCCCAGGGCCAACCTGATCGGCAAGGAGGGCGCGGGCCTGAAGATCGCGCTCACCACGCTCAACACCGGGCGGCTGTCGTTGCCCGCCCTGTGCGCGGGCGCGGCGAAGTGGAGCCTGAAGATCGCCCGCGAGTGGTCGGCGCACCGCGTGCAGTGGGGCCGGCCGATCGGCGAGCACGAGGCCATCGCGGGCAAGATCGCCTACATCGCGGCCACCGCCTACGCGCTGGAGGCCGTGCTCGACCTGTCCAGCGAGCTGGCCGACGCGGGCGGGCACGACATCCGCATCGAGGCGGCGCTGGCGAAGCTCTACGGCTCGGAGATGGCCTGGCTGGTCGCGGACGAGCTGGTGCAGCTGCGCGGCGGGCGCGGCTACGAGACCGCGGCGTCCCTGGCCGCCCGCGGCGAACGCGGCGTGCCCGCCGAGCAGATGCTGCGGGACCTGCGGATCAACCGGATCTTCGAGGGCTCGACCGAGATCATGCACCTGCTCATCGCCCGGGAGGCGGTGGACGCGCACCTCGCCGTCGCCGGTGACTTCATCGACCCCGAGGCCGACGCCAAGCGCAAGGCGCAGGCGCTGGCCAAGGCGGGCGGCTTCTACGCGAAGTGGCTGCCGACGCTGGTGGTCGGCAAGGGCCAGGTGCCGCGCGCCTACGCCGAGTTCGGGCCGCTGGCCGGGCACCTGCGGTTCGTCGAGCGGTCCAGCCGCAAGCTGGCCAGGCAGACGTTCTACGCGATGTCGCGCTGGCAGGGCCGGCTGGAGCGCAAGCAGCGGTTCCTGGCGCGGATCGTGGACATCGGCGCGGAGCTGTTCGCCATCAGCGCGGCGTGCGTGAAGGCGGCGGCGGACGGCGACCGGGCGGTCCGGCTGGCGGACGCGTTCGCCGCGCAGGCGCGGGTGCGGGTGGACGAGCTGTTCGACCGGTTGTGGCGCAACTCCGACGACTCGGACGCGAGGCTGGCCCGGCACGTGCTGGACGGCCGGTTCACGTGGCTCGAGGAAGGGGTGCTGGACCCGTCCGGCCCGGGGCCGTGGATCGCGGACTCGACGCACCGGGCGTCCACCGCGGAGAACGTCCACCGCACGACGTAGTTAGTACACGGGGCAGGTGTTTGCGGGCGCGGCACCTGCCCCGTGGCACGGTCGAAAGGGGACCACGTCCCCCGTACTCCCCTTTCGACTCCCCTAACTACAGCGGAAGGAACAACACCCTCCAGGAGGAGGTTCCTGTCACGCTACGTCGTTACTGGCGAGTTGAGACCTACAACTTTCGAGTGAATCAGCAGGTGAGAGTCACTCGACTACTCTCAGAGAGTCACGCTGCCTCGCCGGTCGAACACGAGCTCGCGCGCCGACCGCAACCCGATCGCGATGGCGCCGCTGAGCACCGCGCCGTCACCCAGCTCGCCCGCCACGATCCGCGGCGCGAGCGGCGTCATCCGCCGCAGCGCGGCCTCCATCGGCTCCTGCAGCAGGTCGGTGTTGCTGCCGATGCCGCCGCCGAGGACCACCAGCTCGGGGTCGACCACCGCCACCACCGAGGCCACCACGAACGCCAGCCGCTCCGCCTCGTCGCGCACCGCGAGCAGCGCCCGTTCGTCACCGGCCTTCGCCGCCGCGAACACCTCCCGCGCCGACCGCGCCGCCAGACCGCGCTGCTTCGCCAGCGCCACCACGGATTCCGCCGCCGCGGCGGCCTCGACCTGGCCGCGCTGCCGTCCGTCCTCTTCGGACTGACCGGTGTAGGGCAGGTAGCCGACCTCGCCCGCCGCGCCGTGCGCGCCGCGGAACAACCGGCCGTCCACCACGATCCCCATCCCTATCCCGGTGCCCACGGTGACGCACACGAACACGTCGACGTCGCGCGCCACCCCGTAGGCCTGCTCGCCGACGGCGGCGAGGTTCGCGTCGTTCTCCACGACCAGGCCCGCGCCGAGCGCGGCCTCCAGGTCGTCCAGCAGGCCCGGTCGTTCCCAGCCGGGCAGGTTCGGCGCGTGGTGCAGGGTCCGGTCGCGCGGGTCGGGCACGCCGGGCGTGCCGACGACCTTCACCACCAGGTCGGCCGGCGTCAGCCCGGCGTCGGACACCGTGCGCTCGGCCAACTCCCGCACCGTGCGGACCAGGGCCGTCGCCGAGCGGCACCGGTTGCGCTCGTCGGACCGCGCGATCACCGAACCGGCCAGGTCCGCCACCGCCACCCGGATCCGCTGCCTGCCGATGTCGACGCCGAGCACGTGGCCCGCCGCGGGGTTCGGCTCGTAGACCACGGCCGACCGGCCCGGTCCCGCCGACGTGCGGCCGATGGGGCGCACCAGGCCGTGCTGCTCCAGGTCGAGCAGCGCCTGGCCGATGGTCGGCTTCGACAGGCCGGTGTCCTTGGCGAGCTGCGGCCTCGTCGCCGGACCGCCCTCCCGCAGGCGGTCGAGCACCGCGCGCTGGTTGAGCACGCGCATCCCCGCGGGGGTGCCCACCTGGGGCGAGTTCGGGGCCGTCACGGTGAGTGAGTGTAGATCGGGTGGAGCAGCACCCGGACAGGCTTGCGGACAAGTTGCGCGGCCACTCTTGACAACGATGTCAGCTGGCCCTTTGCTTCGCTAAAGATCGGGTCGGTACGGCGAAGGGCGTGCGCAATGGGGCACATGCGGGGCAGGAGATCGCTGGTGGTCGTCTCGACCATCGCACTGGCGCTGGGGAGCGTGGGAGGCTGGAGCTCCGCGACCGCCGCACCGGGGGAGCCAACCGTGAGCGAGACGCTCTTCGCCACGTCGTTCGAGGACGGGCAGCCGCAGCCGACCTGGACGAGCACCGTGGAGACCGGCCCGGACGGCACGCCGAAGACGTCGGGCGTCGACGGCTCGGACTCCACCGGCATCCCCGGCAACGTCACCGACCGCGTGGTCGACGTCGTGGCCAACTCCGAGAACTCCGGCGCCGGCGAGGTGGCGGCCAACCTGGTCGACGCCAACGTGGCGTCGAAGTGGCTCACCTTCACGCCGACCGGCTGGGCGCGGTTCACCTTCAACGAGCCCGTCGCGGTCAAGCGCTACGCGATGTCCTCGGCCAACGACGCGCCCGAGCGCGACCCGAAGGACTGGACGCTGCGCGGCTCCCACGACGGCACGACGTGGACGCCGGTCGACGCGCGCACCGGCGAGGCGTTCGCCGAGCGGTTCCAGACCAAGGTCTACGACCTCGCCAACACCGAGGCGTTCAAGCACTACCAGCTCGACATCTCCGCGACCGCGGGCGGCGTGAACCTCATCCAGCTGGCCGAGGTGCAGTTCTCCGACGGCTCCACCACCCCGCCGGCGAAGAACATGCGCACCACCGTGGGCAAGGGGGCCAACGGCGGGTACAACGCCAAGGCGGGCGCCGGGTTCACCGGCGTGAAGGCGTTGCGCTACCAGGGCACGCACGTCGCCGAGGGCCGCGGCTACTCCTACAACAAGGTCTTCGACGTCGACATCCCGGTCACGTCGACCACCGAGCTGTCGTACCTGATCTTCCCGTCGTTCACCACGGACGACCTGAACTACCCGGCCACGTTCGTGTCGATCGACCTCGCGTTCGCCGACGGCACCTACCTCAGCGACCTCGGTGCGCGCGACCAGCACGGCTTCGAGCTGTCACCGCGCGGCCAGGGCGCGGCGAAGTCGCTGTACACCAACCAGTGGAACCGGATCGCCTCGGTCATCGGCGCGGTGGCCGCGGGCAAGACGATCAAGCGGATCCTGGTGGCGTACGACAACCCGAAGGGACCTGCCGGTTTCAACGGCTGGGTCGACGACGTCCAGGTGAAGTCCGCGCCGGTCGTGGTCGAACGGCCGCGCCCGTCGGACTGGGTGCTGACCAACCGCGGCACGAACTCCAGCGGCTCGTTCTCGCGGGGCAACAACTTCCCGGCCACCGCGGTGCCGCACGGCTTCAACTTCTGGTCGCCCATGACCAACGCGGGCTCGATCAGCTGGCTGTACGAGTACGCGAAGAACAACAACCGGGACAACCTGCCGACGTTGCAGGCGTTCACCGCGAGCCACGAGCCCAGCCCGTGGATGGGTGACCGGCAGACGTTCCAGGTGATGCCGACCGCAGGCACGCCGACCGCCGACCGGGCGGTGCGCGCGCTGCCGTTCAAGCACGAGAACGAGGTCGCCAAGGCGCACTACTACGGCGTGCGGTTCGAGAACGGGATGCGCACCGAGATCGCGCCGACCGACCACGCCGCGCTGTTCCGCTTCACGTTCGTGGACGACACCTCGAACCTGGTGTTCGACAACGTCAACAACAGCGGCGGGCTCACCCTCGACCCGGCGTCCGGCGTGGTGACCGGCTTCTCCGACGTCAAGAGCGGCCTGTCGACCGGCGCGACGCGGCTGTTCGTGTACGGCGTGGTGGACAAGCCGGTGAAGTCGAGCGGTCGGCTGACCGGCGCGGGCCGCGACGACGTGGCGGGCTTCTTCCAGTTCGACACCTCCGGCGACAAGACCGTGACGATGAAGATCGCCACGTCGTTGCTGGGCGTCGACCAGGCGAAGCGCAACCTGGAGCTGGAGGTGTCCGCCTCGGACACGTTCGACTCGGTGCGCGACCGGGCTCAGCAGGCCTGGGACCGGGTGCTGGGCATGGTCGAGGTGGAAGGCGCCTCGGAGGACCAGCTGACCACGCTGTACTCCAACCTCTACCGGCTCTACCTCTACCCGAACTCGGGCTTCGAGAACACCGGCACCGCCGACGCGCCCGAGTACCAGTACGCGTCGCCCGTGCAGCCCGCCGGGCCGTCCACGCCCACCAAGACCGGCGCGAAGGTCGTGGACGGCAAGGTCTACGTCAACAACGGGTTCTGGGACACCTACCGGACCACGTGGCCCGCGTACAGCCTGCTGACGCCCGGCAAGGCGGCCGAGCTGGCCGACGGGTTCGTGCAGCAGTACCGCGACGGCGGCTGGATCTCGCGCTGGTCCTCGCCCGGCTACGCGAACCTGATGACCGGCACGAGCTCCGACGTGGCGTTCGCGGACGCGTTCGTGAAGGGCGTCGACCTGCCCGACGCCAAGGCGGCCTACGAGGCGGCGGTGAAGAACGCGACGGTCGCGCCGCCGAACGCTGGCGTCGGCCGCAAGGGCCTGGACACCTCGATCTTCACTGGCTACACGTCCACCGCCACCGGCGAGGGCATGTCGTGGGCGATCGAGGGCTACGTCAACGACTACGGCATCGCGAACATGGCGAAGGCGCTGCACGAGAAGACCGGCGAGGCGCAGTACCTGGCGTCCTACGAGTACTTCTCGAACCGGGCGCAGAACTACATCCACATGTTCGACCCGTCGACGGGCTTCTTCCAGGGCCGCAACCCCGACGGCACGTGGCGTGTGCCCACCGACGAGTACGACCCGCGCGAGTGGGGCCACGACTACACCGAGACCGACGGCTGGAACATGGCGTTCTCGGTGCCGCACGACGGGCAGGGCCTGGCCAACCTGTACGGCGGCCGCGACGGGTTGGCGAAGAAGCTCGACGAGTTCTTCGCCACGCCGGAGACGGCGAAGTTCCCCGGCTCGTACGGCGGCGTGATCCACGAGATGACCGAGGCGCGCGACGTGCGGATGGGGCAGCTGGGCCACTCCAACCAGGTCTCGCACCACATCACGTACATGTACGACTACGCCGGTCAGCCGTGGAAGACGCAGGAGAAGGTGCGCGAGATCCTGTCCCGGCTCTACCTGGGCAGCGAGATCGGCCAGGGCTACCCCGGCGACGAGGACAACGGCGAGCAGTCGGCGTGGTGGCTGTTCAGCGCGATGGGCTTCTACCCGCTGCAGATGGGCAACGCGACGTACGCGATCGGGTCGCCGCTGTTCAAGAAGATGACCGTGCACCTGGACAACGGCCGCTCGCTCGTGATCAACGCGCCGGCCAACTCCGCGAAGAACATCTACGTGCAGTCGTTGAAGGTCAACGGGAAGACGTGGGACAAGGCGTACCTGCCGCACGCGGAGATCGCGAACGGTGGCGTGCTGGACTTCGACATGGGCTCGTCGCCGTCGCGGTGGGCCACGGGTCCGGACGCCGCGCCGCCGTCGTTGACCACGGGTTCCGCGCCGCCTGCTCCGCTGCGGGACGTGACGCTGTCGGGGACGGTGACCGGGGCGCCCGCGTCGTTGGTGGACAACACCTCGCAGACCTCCGGCGCGCTGTCGTGGTTGCAGGTGGACCTGCCGTCGAAGAAGGAAGACGCGACGTTCTACACGTTGACGTCGGGCAAGGCCGCCGGCGACCCGACCTCGTGGGTGCTGAAGGGCTCGTACGACGGGACGAACTGGACCACCGTGGACGAGCGGTCCGGTGAGGCGTTCGCGTGGCGGCAGCAGACGCGGGCGTTCAAGATCGCCCGACCGGGTCACTACCAGCACTACCGGCTGGAGTTCCCGGGCTCGGTGACGGTGGCGGAGTTCGAGCTGCTGGCCAAGCCGTTCGTGACGTGCTCGAAGTCGGTGACCGGTGAGCACGTCGGGGCGTTGCGCGTGGAGTCGGGCGTGACGTGCGTGGACGGCGCCACCGTGACCGGTCCGGTGACGGTGGCGGCGGGCGCGTCGCTGTACGTGTTCGGCGGGAAGGTCGAGGGTCCGGTGAACGCCACCGGCGCGGCGGCGGTCGTGCTGGTGGAGACCTCGGTCGGCGGACCGGTGAACGTGACCGGCGCGACCGGCCCGGTGTCACTGGAACGGGTGTCCGTCGGCGGGCCCGTGCGGCTGGTGGACAACAAGGGCGGCACGGTCGTCGCCGGCAACACCGTCGGCGGGCCGCTGTCGTGCACCGGGAGCACCCCCGAACCGGTGAACAACGGATGGGTGAACTCGGCGAGCGGGCCCAAGACGGGTCAGTGCGCCGAGTTGTAGGTCCTTCAGGGTCACCAGGAGATTTCGCGGCACCTGCGCGCGGAATCTCCTGGTTCGACCTGGAGCGTGGCGTGCTCGATGTGGTACCGCTCGGCCAGCAGCGCCTGCGCGGCGCGCAGCACGTCGGCCGGGTCCACGTGGTCGCGGGTGGTGAGGTGCGCGGAGGCGACCTCCATGCCCGACGTGAGCGTCCAGACGTGCAGGTCGTGCGCCTCGGCCACGCCGGGCAGGCGGCTCAGGTCGGCCTGCATCTCGGCGACGTCCAGGCGTTCGGGCGCGTGCTGGAAGAGGATCCGCAGCGCGCTCGCGGCCAGCTTGTACGTGCGCGGGAGGACGAAGAGGCCGATCGCGACACCCATGATCGGGTCGGCGTAGCGCCAGCCGAAGACCAGGGTGACGACGCCGCTGACGAGCACGCCGACCGACCCGATGAGGTCGGCCAGGACTTCCAGGTACGCGCCGCGCACGTTGATGCTGTCCTTCGCGCCCTGGCGGAGCAGGAAGAACGAGACGACGTTGGCCGCGAGGCCCGCGGTGGCGGCCAGCACGACGGGCAGGCCGGGCACCTCGGGCGGGTTGCCGAACCGCCCCACGGCTTCGTACACCACGTAACCGGCCACGCCGAACAGCAGCACGGCGTTGGCCAGCGCGGCCAGCACCTCGGCCCGGTAGAGGCCGAACGTGCGGCTGCCGCCCGTTCGCGCGCGGCGGGCCAGCATGATGGCGGCCAGCGCCATGCCGACGCCCAGGACGTCGGTGAGCATGTGGGCCGCGTCGGAGATCAGGGCCAGCGAGCCGGTGGCGATGCCGACGACGAACTCCAGCACCATGAACGCCGCGCCGATGCCGAAGGCGATCCACAGCCGGCCGAGGTGCTTGGCGCTCCCCGACGACACACCGTGGCCGTGTCCGTGACCCATGAGCGGAACATATAGTCACATGCGCATGAGTGCAACTCGACTGTCAGGGGCGCCACAACCGGCCCAGGGCGCGGACCAGGTCGGGTGCGATGCGGTTGCCCAGGTGCGCCGCCTTCGCCTCCATGGTGACGGGTACCACCGCTTTGTGGTGGTCCACCACCTTGAGGACTTCGGCCGCCACCTTCTCCGGCCCGAAGCCGCGCCGCCGGTAGGCCTTCGTCGCTTTCCGGCGCTGTTCGTCCTGCTCGGCCGGGGTCGCGCCGGCGAACGTGAACGTCCGGGTGATGTCGGTGTCGATGACGCCGGGGCAGATCGCGGTGACGGTGACGCCGTGCTCGCGCAGCTCGGCGTCCAGGCACTGGGCGAGCATCAGGACGGCGGCCTTCGTGGTCGAGTAGGCCGACAGGGCGGCGGTCGGGAAGTAGCCCGCCGCGGACGCCGTGACGACGAGGTTGCCGCCTTCGCCCCGGTCGACCATGCGCGGCGCGAAGGCCCGCAGCGTGTGCACGACGCCCCAGAGGTTGACGTCCACGACCCGCCGCCAGTCCTCCTCCGACGTGCGGAGGAACGACCCGGCCAGCCCGATGCCGGCGTTCGCCATCACCACGTCGGGCACGCCGTGCCGTGCCTCGATTTCCGCCGCCACCGCCGTCATCGCGGCCGAGTCCGCCACGTCGACCCGGTACGCGTGCCCACCGACCAGCTCGGCCGTATCCCGCGCCTTCTCGTCGTCGACGTCGAGCACGACCACCTCGGCGCCCTGGTGGGCGAAGGCCACCGCCGTGGCCCTGCCGATCCCGCTACCGGCACCCGTGATGACCGCCAGCCGCTTCCGCCGCTTGCCGTCGATGGCGTCCTCGATGTGCCGTGCGACCAGCTCCGGGTGCGTCCGCGGCGCCCAGTGCCCGGCGCGGATCCGGCTCCGGGTGAGCTCCTCGACCCAGGGCTCCGCCGCCTCCAGGTGCTCCCGCCTCACGTACGGGTCCTCGGTCAACTCGATCTGGTGAACCCGCACGGTGACCTTCGCCGGCTTCCGCCCCCGCCCCACGTTGGCCCGGTACATCCCCAGCCCGTTGACCAGCTCCCGCCGCCCCGCCCGCAACCACTTCCGGACCGCCGGCACCCGCCACACCAGCTCCGCCGCACCGGGCACCTTGAACCCCGCGATGTACCAGGACTTTCCCAACACCTTCGCCACCGTGACCGGCCGCAAGCGATTGCGCCTGACCCAGTCGCCGAGGTGCCCCAGGTCCGGCCCGGAAATGCTGGTGAACGAGAGGAACAAGTCGGGCCGAGCCGCCACCGCCGCCCACCCCTGCAACGACCCCCAGTCGTGCCCGACCAGGTGAACCGGCCCACCTACCGCCCCCACCACCGCCACGAGGTCCGCGACCAACCGCTCCAGCCGGTACCCCTGACTCCCACCCCCGACCGGCGCCCCCGACCCACCGGTCCCCCTCACGTCGTACCGAACCACCCGGAACCGCTCCCCCAGCCTCTCCGCCACCCCCTCCCAGACCTCTGACGTGTCCGGGAACCCGTGCACCAACACCACGGGAACCGCCCCACCCACCCCACCTTCGACCACCCGAATCGCCAGGTCATCCCCCTGCACCACCCGCTCACCCCACGTCTGCACAACCCAAGAGGGTAGGGGGTGAAACCCGCCGGCGGACGTGCGCTAAGCTTCCACCCGTAGCTGCGGCCCCCGTAGCTCAGGGGATAGAGCACCGCCCTCCGGAGGCGGGTGCGCAGGTTCGAATCCTGCCGGGGGCACCACCACGTAAGGCCCTTGACCAGCGCGAAGCCGGTCAAGGGCCTTACTCGTCTGTCCGGCCGTGTCCGGTGACATCCGGCCGCCTACGATGTCTGTGCCCAATACGTCCCAAAGTTCTAGCCCTTCGGCCGGTACCCCAGAGCAGCCTCAACCCGCTGCCGGACCGCTGCCGCCTCCCCGTCCAGGCACTTGGCGTAGATCTTCAACAGCACCTCCGCCGAATGCCCGGCCCACTCTGCGACCGTCACCGCGGGCACTCCCCCGTTGAGCCACGTCGACACCGCCGCGTGCCGCAGGTCGTAGATGAGGCAGGGTGGGACAGGCGGACAGCTCCTGGCCGGTTGGCTGTCCCACCTCGTCAGAGCAGGGGTGCGAAGTAGCGACTAGTGGCGTCCTTGGTGAGCTGGCCGGCGTCGTGCATGCGGGCGCACGTGCGGCGGATGTTCCCGGCGTCCAGCCCCGTACCGGTGGCGATCTGGGCGGGCGTGCTGCCGCTGTGTTCGCGGAGATAGCGCAGGATCGTGACGCGGGTGTCACCGGCGGTGTGATCGATCGCGAGGCCGTCGAGCATGGTCCACGAGCCGTTGTCGGGGTTGAAGCTCAGTGCGTGGCCGGCCTCTTCCACGTCGCGGCCGGTGATGTGCAGGACACCATCGGCGTTGTTCCGCCCGCGTTCGAGCACGATCGCCACGCCGAAGTGGTCTGCGATGCGCTTGGCGCGGCCGACGGCGAGATAGTCAGCGCCCGGAGATGACAATTGGCTCGCACATCCATTCACTGCCCGACAGTGGTGTCGGGCGTGGTGACTGACCAGAGCTCATGTCGGTCGTGGTGGCGTCCTGACGCGTTAGGGTCAATGCCGCGTAGTTAAGGTGGTGGATCGGTTGTCAACCCGGTTGTGATCGTGATGTGGGTGGTCGTGCGGTGGTTGGTGCGGTCGATGCGGCCTTTGGCGCGGTGTTTGGAGATGGCGCGTTTGACCACGCGGGGGCAGGACCGGCTCCGGCGTGGCGGCAGCAGGTTGTCGAGCACGGCCCGACCGATGCGTCCGGCCAGGTCGACCGTGGTGTCGGTGATGATTCCGGCGGCGTGGACGACCTGGTCTCGGGCGGTGTGCAGGGCGACGGTGAACCCGGCCCGGTCCGGTGGGATCGCGGGATGGTGGGCGGTGGCGTCGGCCATGGCGATCCGCAGAGCCTGGTAGGTGACCAGTAGGGCGTGGACCTCCTGGTCGACGCCTTCGGGGGTGCGGGCGCGCAGGACCCGTCCGCCCAGGATGGTCGATTTCAGTTCCAGGTAGGCGGTCTCGATCTCCCAGCGCCGGTGGTAGAGGGCGACGAGGTCGCGGGCGGGGTGGCGGTGGTGGTCGAGCAGGGTGGTGACCAGCCGGTAGTGGCCGGTGTGCCGTGTTCCACCGGTCAGGGTGACGGTGACGTCGGCATCGACCACCCGGACCGCGATGCCGCCCAGCCTGGAGAGCCGGGAGCCGTCGGACAGCACGTCGAGGTCGGGCAGTGGGCGGCCGTTCTTGCAGCGGATCAGCAGGTCCGCCCCGGTGACGGCGATCCCGGTGACCAGGTCGGCGACGGCGAAGTTGCGGTCGGCCAACAGCAGCATCCCCGGCCGCAGGCACCGCAGCAGGCGTGGCACCTGCGTGGTCTCCCCGACCGAGATCGGTCCGAACACCGCGTCGATCACGGTGCGGGTGCCGCAGGCGACCACCGCGACCAGCCGCAGCAGCGGATAGCCCGACCCGCCGTGCGAGCCGGTCTGCCGACCGTAGACGGCCAGGTTCGCCCGACTGTCCGGTATCGACATGGTGGTGCCGTCGATCGCGCAGACCAGTAGCCCCCGCCAGCGGGCGATCCCGGCCGCCGGACCGGCCACCAGGGCGAACAACGCCCGTAACGGGGCCGCCCCGACCCGGCGGCGGGCCTGGGCCAACGCCGAGGACGTCGGCATCGCCACCGGCACCCCGTCCAGACCCGCGACCAGCCTGGCCCACACCTGCCGGTAGCCCACCTCGCCGAACAACCCGGCCGCCAACAGCAGATAGACCACCACCCGGGAGGGCAGATCACGGACCCTGGCCTGCGTTCTGCCGGTCGTGGCCAGGACGTCGTCGACCATCTCGAACGGGACCACCCGGGTCAGCTCACCCAGATGACCCGGCGCGAACCGGCCCCCCGCCACGTTGCGGACAGGGGCGATGACAGACTGGAGATCCAACGGAGTTCCTGCACTTCAGTGATCTTGGTCGACACTGTTCTAGCAGGAACTCCGTTGCCATCTCACCAGCCTTGACAGGCACACCCCGCCCTTAACTAAGCGGCATTGGCGTTAGGGTTCCTCTGTGACGAGGGGTGAGGACGTCAGTCTGGGGATGATGGCCGCGCGTCGTCTGGCTGAGCTGGGTTGCTGCGAGATCGCGCCTGGGTTGACCGATGCGGAGTTCGCCGACATCGAGGGCGCATACGGTTTCGAGTTCGCTGACGACCATCGAGCGTTCCTCGCGGCGGGGTTGCCACTGAACAGCCCTCGCGAGCCGGAACCGGGGGTCAGCTATGCCTGGGAGAAGCCGTGGCCCGAGTGGCGTGACGGCGACCCCGACGAGCTCCATGAGCAGCTCGACTTTCCGGTCGAGGGCGTATTGCGGGCGGTTGAGAGCAGCGGGCACTGGAATCCCGCCTGGGGCGCGCGGCCGGACACCCCTGAGGCAGCGGTGGCGGTGGCTCGACGGTTGTTGGCGGATGCGCCCAGGATGGTCCCGATCTATGCGCATCGGTTTCTGCCGGCAGGACGCGGCACGTTCGGACACCCGGTTCTGTCCATGTGGGGAACGGACATCATCTACTACGGCGCTGACCTGGTCGACTACGTCAACCAAGAGTTCGAGGAACCCCGGCCCGAGCACCCGGACGGCTGGTCGCCGCAGGCCACTGTGTCGTTCTGGCGCGACTACCTGTGACTGCGATACCGGGTTCGACGAAGGACCGAACCGCAGCGTCCCTGTTGACGGTGTGATCGGTTCAGGCATCGCGGTGTCTCCGGCTCGGCATCGTGAGGACGTTGTTGGTCGCGGTTTCGTGGGTGAGTTCGGTGATGACGGCGCAGAGCGTTGTGATCTTGGCTTGGAGTTGTGCTTCAGTGGCTTCCAGCATCACCCCGGCCGAACTCCGCGACCGGTCGTGGTGGAAGGGACCGGAGATCGTGGTGCTCTGCGACGACTACGACCCGGCCTTCCACCACCGGAGGCCCAGGCCCCCCGCCCCACTGATCGAATTCCTCCCCCAGTCCCGCGACCTCGGCTTCCACCTCGTCCTGGCCCGGCACATACCTGGCCCCGCAACCACCGGGTCGCGGCACCTTGGTCCGCAAAGGCCGCAAACCGGTGCTGATCCAGACCGCCCACTTCAACACCACACTCGACCGATAACTTCGGACGTTGAGGCTCCGATCCAAACCTGACGTAGAACGCACTCGGAGCCTGAGCGGCCCGACGAAAACGTGGCACTGCGGAGGTGCCGGTTCGACCCTGTAGACACGAACCGGCACACGACCTGTACACCCAAATCCGCACGTTAGACGCATGATCGCCGAGTGCGCAGGTTCGAATCCTGTCGGGGGCTCCACCACGAAAGGCCCTTGACCAGCGCGAAGCCGGTCAAGGGCCTTAGTCGTCTGTCCGGACGGGCTAGAGCGGGAAGCGGCCGCGGCGCCATTGCCAGTGATGGCCGGCCTTCAGGTGGTCGACGATGGCGCGTTGCAGGGCGGTGCGGCGGGGTAGTTGGTCCAGTGGGGTGGTCAGGGTTCGGAATGCGAAGCGCAGCACTTCGACGTCGGCGTCGAGGCCTTCCGGCTCCTCGTAGGGCTCCAGGTCGAACCTCCGCTGGAACCGGACGATGTTGGAGTCCTCCGGCAGGTACTCGCGCAGCTGCGGGTCGAGCAGCCACGAGCCGCAGGCGAAGGCGGTGAAGTGCTCGTCGGGGAAGTGGCGCGGGAAGAAGGCGCGGGCCTCGTCGAGCGACTCGTCGACCGCCTCCGGGGTCAGCGGCCCCGACTCGGGGACGTGCAGGTCGACGGCGCCGTCGCCGCGCTGGTGCTGCAGCCGGCCCAGCTCGTAGACGCTGCCGCGCGCGTGCAGCGTCAGCCAGCTCTGCATGACCGGCCAGCCCTCGCCGCGCATCCGCCGGTCGATCGCGAGGTTCCGGCCCAGGTCGGCGAGGGTTGCCCACGAGACGGCGTCGGCGATGCCGTGGTCGCGGTGGTACCCCCGGACGACGCCGGTCAGGGCCAGGTACGCGTACGCGTAGAGGTGCCGCCAGGCGGGGCCGCGGTCGCGCGGCAGCTCCGGGCCGGGCGGGAGCCAGCCGTGGCCGCCGAGGTCGGCGCGGACCAGGGCGATCGAGCGGTCGAGGAGCCAGCGCAGCTCCGGGGTCCACAGTGGAGAGCCGGGGTCGGGCCAGCCGGCCATGATCTCGGCGGCGTCGTCCGGCCGCACCGCGAGGCGGTCGAGGATGGCGGGCGCGTCGGCCTTGGCGGGCAGCGGAGCCGACGGCAGGTCGCCGGCGAGCCGGTGCACGCGATCGACGTCCTCGACGGCGACCCCGAGTCGGGCGGCGGTGTCGTCCAGGTCCACGTGGCAGATCCTAGCGACCGGTCGGGTCCGCGGACATGGAGAAGCGGTCGTCCCGGTGGATTCCGGGACGACCGCTTCGACGAGCACCTAGCGCTTGTTGACCTTCAGGACGACGGTCGTGGTGGACGTGGTGTGGTTGGCGTCGCCGTCGTAGACGACGGTCAGCTGCCAGCGACCCGTGCCGAGGGCGGCCGTGTCGATGGCGACGGTGGCGCGGCCGTTCACCAGGGTGGCACGGCCGACTTCCAGGTCACCGCCCGAGATGATGCGGACGACCCCCGTCGGGGTGTGCGGGCCGCCCTCGACCTCGACCCGGGCGGAGGCGTCGCCGCCCGGCTTGACCGCGTCCCGGTTGAGGGTGGCGGTCGTGGTGCTCGCGTCGAGGGTCTCCCGCGGCACGGAGATCGTGTTGACCTGCTCGACGTGGCCGGCCTGGTCGACGGCCCGGTACCGCACCGTCGCGGCGACGTCGCCGAACGGCAGCGGCGAGGTGTACGTCGTCCACGCCGAGTCGCCGACCTGGTACTCGACCCGTGCGACGCCGGAGGTGTCGTCCGCGGCCACGATGATCACGGAACGGGCCGTGCCGTTCCACGAAGCACGGCTGACCGGCGCCTGCGTGTCGACGTGGACCTCCCGGGTCACCGGGCTGGACACGTTCCCGGTCACGTCGGTCGCCCTCGCCTGCACGGTGTGCCTGCCGTCGGTCAGCGTCACCACGTCGGTGGTCCGCCAGCCGCCGTCCACCGCGAGCTCGACCGACTGCACGCCGGTCTCGTCGGCGGCCGTGGCCTTCACCTCGACCGGGATGGTGAACCAGTCGCCGGTCGGCGAGGCGGGCGTCGTGCTCAACGACACCGTCGGGTCCAGGCGGTCGGTCACGATCACCGTCACCACCGGGCGGAGCGCCTGGCCCACCAACGCGCCCTCGACCTGGAACGAACCCCACGACGCGTACCGCGCCGGGTCCACGTCGGCCCAGTCGACCGCGGTCGCCCGGGTCGAGCCGTCCGCGTAGGTCACGTCCACAGTGGACGGCAGCACGGGGGCGACGCCCTCACGGGTGCGCACCGACACCGACGCGACCGACTCGGCCAGCAGGTTCGGCTGCATCGCCGCGCGCAGCACGTCCAGCTCGGCCTGGCTGATCGGGATGACCGTGCCGTGCCGCGGGCTGCGCGGCAGCGCCGAGCCCGGGACCGACGTCCAGACACCGGAGGCGATGTCGTCGGTCCGGAACGCCAAGTACCCCTGACCGCCGTGGTAGCTCGGCTGGTCGATCAGCATGTGCCAGCGCCCCGGCACCACGTTGTCGCGGAACACCGTCGGGCCCTCGCCGCCGGTGAACGTCCCGCCCCACGGGTTGGGCTGGCCGACGCCGATGCGCTCGCGGACCAGGGACCACGGCGAGGACGTCGTGGTCGGCAGCGCCCCGGTGACCGTGGCCAGCAGGTCGGTCGACTTCTCCTGCCGGACCGTCATGGACGCCTCGTCCTTGATGAACCGGTAGAACGTGTCGCCGTCGCGCACCACGGTCGCGTCGATCATGCCCAGACCGGTGCCCCGCTTGACGTCCACCCACGGCTTCGCCTCGCTGAACGTGCGGAAGTCGCGCGTGGTCGCGTACATCATCCGGTTGTAGGAGGTCCGGAAGTCGCGGGAGGTGACGTCGGTCGTCGGGTACAGGTTCGACGCCCAGTAGACGACGTAGTCGCCCGACGCCTCGTCGTAGAACGCCTCGGGCGCCCAGGTGTTGCCCGCGAAGTCCGACGACACCTTGATCATCCGCTGCTCCGACCAGTGCACCAGGTCGGTGGACTCCCACACCACCAGGTGCTTGCTGCCGGACTCCTGCGCCTCGCTGAAGTTGTTGCCGCCGTAGATCTTCAGGTCGGTCGCCAGCAGGAAGAACTTGTCGCCCTCGTGCGACCGGATGAGGAACGGGTCGCGCAGGCCCTTCTCACCCATGGTCGAGGTGAGCACGGGACGGCCGTTGTTCAGCTCGTCCCACGACAACGGGTCGTTGCCCTTCGACGCGGCGAAGTAGATCTTCTCGCCGTCGTCGGTGCTCTCGCCGACGAAGTACGGGAAGAAGTACGCCTCGTGGGCCGCCGGGGCGGGCAGCGGGAGCACGGTGACCGGGATCGTGCGGGTCGCCGTGCCGCCGTTGAGCGTGGCGGTGACGGTCAGGTCCACCGTCACCGGCTCGCTGCCCCGCGCCGGCCGGGTGACCTCACCCGTGCCGGTCACGACGCTCTCGTTGCCCGAGCGCCACGCCAGCGCCGCGCCATGGGCGCCGGTCAGGGGCAGGGTGAGGTTCCCCCGGACGCCGTCGGCGTCGGTCAGCACGACGGCGTCGACCGCCGCCTGCGCCGTCTCCTCCACCGCGTACGAGGCCGTCCGGCCCGGTTCGGCCGCGTGGGCGGTCGTGGCGGTGAGCCCGCCCGCCAGGAGCGCGGCGCCCAGCAGCGCGAGGGTGGTCCGCTTCCGCAGTGCGATCTTCATCCCGTTCACCCTCTCCGCGGCTTGGTGATCCGCACGACCACGCTGGTCTGCGATGGGCTGTGCCCGCCGTCGCCGGCGTACCGCACGACGAGGGTGTGGTCACCGACGCTCAGGCCGCTGGTGTCGAGCGACACCGTGGCGGTCCCGTTGGTCAAGGTCGCTGATGCCAGGGGCACGGACGACTCCAGGATTCGGATCTCGCCGGACGGCGTCGTGCCGCCGGAGGTGCCGACCTTCACGGTCAGCGGGATGACCGCGCCCCGCTCGGCCTTCGGCTTCGACGGCGTCACGGTGGTCGTGGTCGACTTCAGCTGCGCCTGCTTCGCGGGCACCACGACGGTGCCGGGCTCCTCGACGTTGCCCAGCCGGTCGACCGCGCGGAACAGCACCGCGGTCTCGGCGTCGCCGACCACGACCGGAGCCGTGTACGGCTGCCAGTCGGCCGTGCCGATCCGGGTCTCGATCCGGTCGACACCGACCCCGGAGTCCGCCGCGCGGACCGTCACGGTGCGCGCGGCGGCGTCCACGGTGGCGTTGGAGACCGGAGCGACGCCGTCGATGCCGAACGTCACCGGGCGGACCGCGCCGACGTTGCCCGCCGCGTCCACGGCGCGCACCTCCACGGTGTGCCGGCCGTCGCCGCTGACCTGGACCTTCGCGTCGGCGTGCGTGAGCCACGCGCCGCCGTCGACGCGGAACTCGATCCGGTCGAGCCGGCGGTCGTCGGTGGCGGTCGCCGACACGGTGACCGGGTCGCCGTACCAGCCGTTGGCGGTCGTGCCGTGCAGCGTCACGTCGTCGACGACGGGGGCGACGGCGTCGGTGGTGTGCATCCGCAGGAACGTGATCGACTGAGCGGGGAAGTCGTAGCCGAAGTCGTTCGACAGCCCGCCGATCTGCCGGGTCGTGGGCACCACGTTGGTCGGGTCGGCCTTGGTGTTGGTGTCACCCGGCGCGCCCGTCATCTGGGTGACCTCGCCGTCGGGCAGCACGCCCGCGTCCGAGACCTTGACCCGCGTGCGGACGGTCTCGTCGGAGGTGTTGACCACCTTGGCCACGATGTCGCCGCTCGCCTCGTCCCGCGTGACGACCTGGAACAGCTTCTCGTCGGCGCCGGACTCGTAGGTCATCTGCAGCTCGCCGTTGAGGTACAGCGAGATCGTGTTGCCCGCGACGACGACCTTCACGCGGTACGTCGCGTTGGTGGCCACGCTGTGGCCCTCGACCGACTTGACCTCGACCGCGCTGCCGCCCGACGCCTTCTGCAGCACCGAGCGGGTGTTGTTCCAGCCGCCGAGGTTCCACCAGTAGAAGTCGTTGGTGGCCTTGGCGCCGAACCCGATGAGGAAGCCCTCGGCGCCGGCGGTCTTCTTGGCGTCGAGCTCCAGGGTGTAGTTCGTCCAGCCCTTCGCGTACGCGTCGTCGATGATGCTGCGCGCGTCCGTGGTCGTGGTGGACGACTGCACGTACTGGCCGTTGGTGACGCCCCAGCTGCCCGCGACCGGGTTCCACTGGTCGCCGTTGGCGAAGTCGTCGGAGAACAGCGTCTCGCCGTTGGCGTTCGAGGTGACCTTGACGTTGTCGTAGGCCGCCGCGGTGTTCCAGGTGGACAGGAAGATGCCGCCCTTGACGACCGACTGGTTCACCGAGCCGGTGAAGGTGCTCGGCACGACCTCGTCGCCGACGTTGTTGCCGAACATCTTCTGCACCTCCCAGTTGGGGGTGTTCCAGGACTCGTCGTTGTCGAACCAGATCGCGTCCGGGTTCCACTGCACGTACGACTCGTTGGACAGCAGCGGCGCGTAGGACGCCAGCCGGACCACGTCGGCGTTGCGCTGCAGGCCCGTCATGTACGACGCCTCGACCAGGGCGTTGCGGAAGGTGTTGCCGCGCGAGGCGTACTCGCCCAGGAACACCTTGGGGCCGTTGCGGTCGTAGCTGTCGTAGCGGTGGTGGTTGAGCAGGAACCAGTCCGGGTCGTTGTAGTAGTGCTCGTCGACCATGTCGACGTTCTGGCGGCGGTTGTAGTCCCACAGGGTGTCGAACCGCGCGCCCGCGTCGTCCGGGCCGGAGTTGGAGATGATGGTGATCTCCGGGTGCCGCGCCTCGATGGCGTCCCGGAAGGCCGGGAAGTTCGCCTCGAACGTGGTGGTGTTCTCCTCGTTGCCCAGGCCGATCATCTCCAGCCCGAACGGCTCCGGGTGGCCGAGCGCGGCCCGCTTGGCGCCCCACTCGGTGGTGACGTCGCCGTTGGCGAACTCGATCAGGTCGAGGGTGTCGTCGACCCACCGGGCGATCATCGCCGGGTCCTTCATCTCGGGGATGGTGCTGCCGCAGCCGTTGGCGCCCACCGACACCACGGGCAGCGGCTCGGCGCCGAGGTCCTCGGCGAACTTGAAGTACTCCAGGTAGCCGATGCCGTAGGACTGGTTGTAGCCCCAGAAGTTCCAGTTGGTCGGGCGTTCCTCGACCGCGCCGATGGTCTCCTTCCACTGGTAGGTGCGGCGCCGGTCGGTGTAGCCGCTCTCCTCGTAGGTGCGGAACGTGCCGACGTTGGTGACGCAGCCGCCGGGGAAGCGCAGGAACGTCGGCTTCATCGCGGCGACCTTCTCGGCCAGGTCCTTGCGCAGGACCGACTTGCCGTTCACCGGGCCGACCCAGCGGTCCTGCGGCATCAGCGAGATCATGTCGAGGCCGACCACCGAGGCCGCGCCCGCCGTGACGACCAGCCTGGCCGCGTCGGTGGTGGCGGTGCCGGTGAGCGTCACCGGGTACTGCTTCCAGGTGTCCGAACCGTCGACGGCCACGGAGCCCTCGGCGTAGGTGACGGCTCCGTCGGCGCTGACGAGCCGGATCGCGAGGTCCTGCGCGGTCGTGGTCCGCGCCCAGACCGAGGCGTCGTACGTCGCGCCCGCCTTGACCGCGAAGCCGCGGTTGTAGCCGAGGTTGCGCAGGCCGTCGCCGGGACCGTCGGCGACCAGCCGGAAGTGGTTGCGGTTCAGCGCGTTGAGCCGGGTGTCGTCGTCGACGACGAGCGCCTGCGGGGCCGTGCCGCCGCCGTTGACCACCTCCCAGCCGGTCATGCCGGTGAAGCTGCCGTTGTCCGAGGAGTTGAACTCGAACGACCGGTTGCGCACCAGCTCGGCGTACAGGCCGCCGTCGGCGGCGTAGTTGATGTCCTCGTAGAAGATGCCGAACATCGTGTCGCTGATCTGCGCGGCGGACGCGTCGCCGTCGATCGCCAGCTCCGCGTCGGACGTGCTGACCTGGGCGAGCTTGAAGCGGACGGCGGAGGCCTTGGCGCCGAACACCAGCGGGCCCGTGCCGCCCGCGTAGCCGGTGCCCTCGGCGTCGCGCAGGAAGAGCTCGCCGCCCGCGGCGTCGGTCAGCCGCACGGGCGTGGCCGCGCCGCCGGTCTGGCCGAGCGCGAGGCGGCCGTCGGTGACGACGACCGGGCGGTCGCCCTCGGCGGTGCGCAGGTGGACCGTGCCGTCGGCCTGGGCGGCCGCGGTGAAGACCAGGGCGGACAGCGGCGGCTCGGGCGAGAGGGCCAGACCGGCGTCGGTCTCGACCAGGTGGGCGCCGCCGGCGTCCTTGATCGAGAACGTGCCGCCGGGCTGGACGTCGCGGCCCGCGGCCGCGGTGACCCGGAAGTCGTCGAACGCGGCGGCGAGCGTCGTGCCGTCCAGCGCGCCGAAGGCGTAGACGCCGACCTGGGTCGTCTGGAACCCGGCGGTGACCGCCGAGGCGTCCACCCACGTCCCGGAGGCGTCCTTGTACCGGGTGGTGATGGTGTCGCCGACCCGCTGCAGCTGCAACGTCTCGCCGGTCGAGCCCGGCCGGTCGACGAACCGCTCGGCGCGGAAGACCGCGGCGGTCTCGACGTCGTTCTCGATCGCGATCCCGGACGGGGCCAGGGCGCCCACGAAGGTCAGGCCCGAGCGGACGTAGTTGTCCATGTCCCGCCAGGCGATCAGCCCGGCGCCCTGGTAGGTCTTGGCGACCTGGGCGCGCACGGTCACCTCGGCGGTGAAGTCGCCCGCCGGGATGTCGACCATGAACACGTTCCGCGCCGTGTTGACCGCCTGGTAGGTGTCACCGGTCTGGCCGGTGACCCGCAGGGATCCGTCGCGGAGGGACCAGCCGGCCGGGTCCTCGTTGACGACCTCCCACTCCGGGCGGAGCGTCGTCGAGGCGAAGTCGTCGGTCCACGTCTCTCCTTCGACCGCCCCCGCGCTGGGGGCGGTCACCGCGGAGAGCGCGACCCCGAGGGACACCGGCAGAGCCGCGGCCACCAGGGCGCTGATCCACCGTCGGCCGGGTCTCGCGACCGACCGCTGCGCTGTCGTCATGAGGGGTGCTCCACTCTGAGTTCCACCGCCGTAGGAAAAAGCCAGCGTTGCCACCGGGGAGTGTGAGCGTTAACAGAGACGACCGTCAAGAGATCGCGCACAGCGATCTACACGGCCAGGTGCCGCGCGAGTGGCATGAGTGAGCGTTCACAAGCATGACCGGAGGTGCCGGCGGTGGCGGCTTGCGCGGTCCTGGCCACGCTCGGTGACGCGGAGGCCGGGGTCAGGGCGGCGAGGTGACCTGGAAGTCGTCGGTCGCCACGGTCCGGCCGTCCGGGCGGGCGTGGACCCGGGTTCAGGCTGACGTGCCGACCCGGCGGAGCCGCACCCCGGACGCGGCCCGAGGTCGGGTCACACCGCGGCGGCCAGGTGGGCGAGCGCGGCGGATTCGTCGGTGCCCTCCTCGGCGCTGAAGACGTGCACGAGGAGGCCGGTCTCGCCGGAGGTGGCGGGCACGTGGAGGGTCTCGTAGTCCAGCGTGAGGATTCCCGCCTCGGGGTGACGGAGGCGCTTGCGTCCGGCGCCGCAGACCACCACCTCGCCACTGGCCCAGATCCGGCGGAAGTCGGGGCTGCGGGCGGACAGGTCGGTGATCAGCGCGGCCAGGTCGCCGTCGTCCGGGTAGCGGCCCGCGGCGACCCGGAGTTGGCCGACGGCCTCCGCGGCCCGGGCGTCCCAGTCCGGGTGGAGGGCACGCGAGGCCGGGTCCAGGAACAGGTACCTCGCGTTGTTGCGGTCGCGGCGGGCGGGGTCGGCCAGGCCGCCGAACAGCTCGCTGCCCAGGCCGTTCCACGCGACCACGTCGAGGCGGTGGTTCGTCACGAACGCCGGGAAGTCGCCCACCGCGGCCACGATCCGCCCCAGCAACGGGCTGACGCGGGCGCTGGGCGCGGCGCCGTGCCTGGCTTCGACGAGGGTGGTCAGGTGCGCGCGCTCGGCCGCGTCGAGGCCGAGCGCCCGGGCCAGCGAGTCCAGCACCTCGGGTGACGGCTGGGTGGCACGGCCCTGTTCCAGGCGCACGTAGTAGTCCACGCTGATGCCCGCCAGCTGGGCCAGCTCCTCGCGGCGCAGGCCGCGGACCCGTCGCCGACGGCCGCCGGCCAGGCCGACGTGCTCCGGGGCGACACGTGCCCGACGGGCGCGCAGGAACGCGCCCAGCGCGCGCCGCGCGTCACCGATCCCCTCGACGCCCCCGGTGCGGTCGTCCACGCCGTCCATGCCTCCCAGTATTCCCTGGCCCTGGCGGTACCAGGATCGCCGGACCGCCGGATGGACCGGGTGCTGGCTGCCGCGCCGCGGACCGGCGACCGTAGCGGCATGAGCACGAAGAAGATCCTCGTCGTCAGCGCGCACCCGGAACCGCGGTCGCTCACCGGGGCGCTGACCTCCTTCGCGGTCGAGCACCTGCTCGCGGCCGGTCACGAGGTGCGGGTGTCCGACCTCTACGCGATGAAGTGGAAGTCGACCGTGGACGCCGACGACGTCCCGGACCACACCGGCGACGGGCCGCTGGACGTGCTGGCCGAGCACGAGCGGGCCACGCTGGCGGGTCGGCTGACGCCCGACGTCGCGGCCGAGCAGGAGAAGCTGCGCTGGTCGGACGCCGTCGTCCTGCAGTTCCCCATGTGGTGGTTCTCCCTGCCCGCGATCCTCAAGGGCTGGGTCGACCGGGTCTTCACCAACGGTTTCGCGCACGGCCCGGCGGTCCCACCGCCCTACACCGAGGGCGCCGCGCTGGGCGGACGGCGCGCGCTGCTGTCGGTGACGATCGGCGCCCGTGCGTCGGCGTTCACCGACCGGGGCGTCCACGGCGCGCTGGCGGACGTCCTCTTCCCGATCCAGCACGGCATGCTGTGGTTCACCGGCATGACACCGCTCGAACCGTTCGCGGTCTACGGCACGGTCGACCTGCCGGCGGAGGCGTACGCGGCGGCGCGGCGGGAGTACGGGCGTCGGCTGGACGGGCTCTTCACCGACGAACCGGTCCCGTTCCGGCCGCTCGTCGGCGACTACGGCCGCGACATGCGGCTGCTGCCGGGCGCGGAGGCGCCGGGGACGACCGGGCTCGACCTCCACCGCCGGCCGTGAGACCGCCGGGATCGGTGGCAGGAAGGCGACAAGGGCCGTCCGGTCGGGATCCCGGTCAGCACGATGGCCACATGGGACGAGTTCTTGGACTGTTGGCCGCCGGCACGGTGGCGGCCGGTGCGTTGGTCGGGGTGGCGCCGGGGTCGGTGGCCGCGGCGTGCGACTTCCCGGCCCAGGTGTTGGACCTGCGCGACTGGAAGATCCAGCTGCCGATCGGCGGGGAGGAGGATCCGGACGAGGTCAAGCAGCCCGCGCTGGCGAACTACCGCGTCGACCCCTGGTTCGTGGCCGACGCCGGGTGCGCCGGGGTGCGGTTCCGGGCGGCGGTGAACGGGGTCACCACCAGCGGGTCGAAGTACCCCCGGTCCGAGTTGCGGGAGATGGACGGGACGCGGAACGCGGCCTGGTCGTCCACGTCCGGGACGCACGTGATGACCGTCGACCAGACCGTCACGCGGTTGCCGAACGACAAGCCGCACCTGGTCGTCGGCCAGATCCACGGCGGTGACGACGACATCTCCGTGTTCCGGGTCGAGGGCAGCAAGCTCTACGTCACCAACGGCGACGACGCGCACTACAAGCTGGTGACCGACGACTTCCGGCTGAACACGCGGTTCCAGGTCAAGTTCGTGGTGTCCGGCGGCAAGATCAACGCCTTCTACAACGGCGCGCCGGCGGCGACGTTGAGCGCATCCTTCAGCACGGGCTACTTCAAGGCGGGCGCCTACACGCAGGCCAACTGCGGCAACTCCAGCCCGTGCGGCGCGAGCAACTACGGCGAGACGATCATCCACAAGGTGACGTTGGGCGACAGCGGCACGCCCCAGCCCGATCCGCAGCCCGAGCCACCGACCGGCACGCCGCTGCCGGTCTCGGCGGTCACCGCGAGCGGGCACGACGGGAACGTGCCGGGCAACACCCTCGACGGCGACCCGACCACCCGGTGGTCGGACGAGGGCGACGGCGTGTGGATCCGGTACGACCTCGGTTCGGCCCGCGCGGTCGGCTCGGTGGAGGTGGCCTGGCACAAGGGTGACACCCGGCGGCACGACTTCCGGATCCAGACCTCGGCCGACGGGACCGCGTGGACCGACCGGTTCGCCGGCTCCAGCTCGGGCACGACGCTCCGGCCCGAGACCTACGACCTCCCCGACACCTCGGCCCGCTACGTGCGGGTCGTCGGCTACGGCAACACCGGCAACGACTGGACGAGCATCACGGAGACCTCGATCCACCCGGCGGCCTGACCCGTTCCGGGCGAACGGCGAACAGCTCCGGGCGAACGGCCACGTGCCCGGCCGGCGACCACCGCCGGCCGGGCACGTCCGCGCTCAGGCGTCCTTCTTCCACATGATGATCTGGAGGTGGTTGCCGTCCGGGTCGGCGAACGTGCCGAACCTGCCCGCCTCCCGGTCCGCGATCGAGATCCACTCCACGCCGGCCGCGTCCAGCTGGTCTTGCGCGGCGTCGAAGTCGTCGACGTGGAAGTTCATGATCACGCGACCCGGCTCGTGGTTCTTCGCCTCGACGTCCTCCCGACCGTCGACGACGAGCAGGAAGCCGCCCAGGTCGATCGGGCCGTCACCGGTGGACCCCGGCGCCAACGCCTTGGTGTACCACGCCCGCAGCTCGGCGGGCCGGGTCGTGCCGAGCAACACGCTGCCGGGCTTGAGCGTCGTCATGTCGGATCTCCTTCGTTCGCGGGAAGTCGTGGTCAGGCCGCCGCCGCGGTCGCCAGGGCCGGGGTGCGGCTCTCCTCGGCACGGGGGCGCAGCCCGAACCGGATGAGGGCCACGCTCACGAGCGTCACCGCCACGTTCACCCCGAGCGCGAGGTGGGTGCCCGCCAACCGGTCGGCCTGGGTGGCGGCGACCGCGACCATGATCGGCGCGCCGACGGTGATGGCCACCTGCTGCGTCATCGAGGTCAGGCCGGTCGCCAGGCCCTGCTCCTCGTCCGGCAGGCCCGAGGTGCCGATCACCGTGTACGCCACGATGCACGCGACGTGCGCGAAGAACCCGAGGAACAGCGCCGGCACCAGCAGCACCGGCCCGAGCCGGCTCGCGCCGAGGAACACCAGCGGGAGGATCGTCAGGGCCTGCAGGGCCAACGCCGTGGTCAGGACGTTCCGGGCGCCGTGCTTGCCGATGAGCCGACCGGCGACGGGACCCGCGAACACGGCCGCGAGACCCGGGACGCCGAAGACGAGACCCGTGATCACCGGGTTGAACTCCAGCACGTCCTGGAGGTGCAGCGTCATCAGGAAGATCATGCCGGTCTCCATGGAGAAGATCACCAAACCCGCGTAGTTGCCCCACAGCACCGTGTGCTTCCTGAGGAAGCGCACCGGCGCCAGCGGCGCGGACGACCGCGACTCGACCACCCAGAAGACGCCCAGCAGCACCACGCCGAGGGCGGCGGCCACGAGGCTGCTCTCGATGATCGCGTAGACCACGGCCAGCAGACCTCCGGTGACCGTCACCGCGCCCGGCACGTCGAGCCGCTGCCGGTCCGGCGTCCTGCTCTCGCCGATCAGCAGGGGCGTGGCGATCAGGATGGCGAGGGCGAACGGGATGTTGACGAAGAACGCGGCCCGCCAGCTCAGCAGGCTGACGAGGACGCCGCCGAGCAGCGCGCCCGCGGTGAAGCCGCCGGAGAGGATCGCGCCGTTGAGGCCGAGGGCGCGGGCGCGCGCCTTGCCCTCGGGGAACGTCGTCGTGATGAGCGACAGTCCCGCCGGAATGGCCATGGCGGTGGAGAGCCCCTGCAACGCGCGGGCGGCCAGCAGCACCTCCGGGTTGGTCGCGAGACCGCCGAGCAGCGATGCCGCGGCCAGCAGGACCTGGCCCGCGAGGAACAGCCTGCGCCGGCCGAACAGGTCCGCCAACCGACCGGCCAGCAGCATGAAACCGGCCGCGGGCAGCGTGTACGCGGACACGATCCACGGCAGCTGGGTCAGGCCCATGTCGACGCCGGCGCCGACCTGCGGCAGGGCGACGTTCAGGATCGAGTAGTCGGCGGCGAAGACGAAGGCCGCGCCGAGCAGGACGAGGAGGACGACCCGCTGCCTGCCGCTGAACCGCGGCGGGGAGGACGTCTCGGCAGTCACGATGCGTGCCCTTTCCTGAGGGTTGTCGTGGTGCGGCCACGAGTTCCGGGTTCGTGGCGGGTCCGGACCGCGGCGCCCGGTGTGCTCACGCCTCGGCGGCCCGCTTGATGACCGCCAACCGGCGGTCCCAGCCGGTCGCCAGCGCGGACATCCACCGCGTGGTGGCGTCCAGCCCGGCGGGGCGCAGCGAGTACCTCACCTCGCGTCCGACCCGGTGGCCGACGACGAGGCCGGCGGCGTCCAGGACGGCGAGGTGCTTGACGATCGCCTGCCGGGAGACGGGCAGGCGCGCGGCGAGCGTCGTCGCGGTGACCGCGTCGTGCGCGACGAGCAGGTCGAGCAGGCGGCGGCGGGTGGGGTCGGCCAGCGCGACGAGGACGTTGCCGACCTCCTCCACCTCGCCGTCCGGTTCCGCGGTCACACAGCCGACTCCTCGACGCGCTTCCTCGACGCGTCGAGCACCTGCGGCCAGCCGGCGGCGTTGTTGTCGATCGTCCGCGCGCGCACGTCCTCGGAGACCGCCAGCGCGGCGAACCCGCTCTCGACCACGGTGAGGCGGGTCTTGTCGCCCTCGGTGGACAGCGTGAACTCCACCAGGGTGCTGTTGCCCTCGGTCAGCTCCTGACCGGGGAAGGCCGGGGCCCACCGGTACGCGATGTACGAGTGCGGCTCCACCTTCACCACGCGCACCGGGAAGTCGCCGTGCTCGGAGTTCTTGGCCACCACCGACTCGCCTTCGACGGCGGTGGTGGCTTCGAGGCGCTCCGGGTCGGCCACCCAGAAGCCCGGTGCGGACACCAGCGACCAGACGCGCTCGACGGAGGCGTCGATCAGCGTGTCGCGCTCGATCCGGTCCTCGCTCATGAAAGGGCTCCTTCAGCCGCCGCCATTATGTGCAACCCGATAGTTGCACGTCCCCCCACAATCGTGCAACCCATCAGTTGCACGACGTCACGGCACGGGCGACGGCCGGACGTCGGGCACGCGTCGGCGGATGAGGGCGGCGGAGTAGGCGACCACCCACGCCACCCACAGCAGCCAGCCGGCGAGGCCCAGGAGCCCGAGCGGTCCCGGGCCGTCGACGACGAGCGGGGTCAGGGTGGCCGAGGTGAACAGCAACGCGGCCGACAGCAGGCCGAGCCGGGCGTGCCACGCCGGGATGAGGCCGGCGTGCCGCCCGCCCACGGAGAAGCCGACCAGCGCCAGCGCCAGGAACACGCCGTTGAGCGTGAACAGGGCTTCGTGCAGAGACCACAGGGCGCCGCCGGGGTCGTCGGCCACGGCCAGGCGGAGTGCGGTCACGGCGGCGAACGCGCCGTTCTGCAGCAGCACGCCGGCGAACCCGACCAGCGACCACGCCTCGCCGCGCCCGCGGTCGGACCGCCACAGCGCCGCCACCGCGCCCGCGGCGAAGACGGTGGACAGCGCCCAGGCCGCCGGGGTCAGGGCGGACGCGACGCCGACCACCCCCCGGTTGGCCGGGAAGTAGGCGATGACGTCGGCGGCGTCCGCGCCGGTCGTCGGCAGGCCGGTGGGCACCATGATGGCGTTGGCCAGGACGATCAGGGCGGCGAAGCCGAGGCCGGAGAAGCCCGCGATGCGCCCGAACGCGCTGGTCGGTGCCGGTTCGACCACTTTGGTTTTACGTGACATATAATCAATATAGCTAGCATCAAGAGGTGGGCGTGGGCGAGACGGGCAAGCGGCGGTACGACTCGTTGCGGCGGGTCGCGCAGGCGCGCGAGACGCGGGCCGAGATCGCGCGTGCGGCGCGCAGGCTCTTCGTCGCGCAGGGGTGGGCGGCGACGACGGTGCGGGCCGTGGCCGAGGAGGCGGAGGTGTCGGTTCCCACGGTGTACGCGGCGTACGGCGACAAGGCGGGGCTCGTGCGGGCCGTCGCCGACGCGGCGGACATCTCCGCCGACCCGGCGGCGGCGCTGGGCGTGCTGGAGGACGCGTCGGCCGGTCCGGCGCGGCAGCTCGCCGCGATGGCGGCCTACGACCGGCGGCTGTTCGAGCGCTCGGGTGACGTCATCGCGCTCGTGCGCGAGGCGGGCCGGACGGAGCCCGCGCTGGCGGCGGCGTACGAGGAGGGCCGCCGGGGTGGCGACGAGACCCGCGCGCAGGTGTTCTCGTCCTGGCCGGACGGCACCCTGCGGTCCGGTTTGGACGTGCGGTCGGCCGTCGACGTCTACGCGGCGCTGTGCAACATCGACGTGTACACGACGCTCACCGTCGAGCGGGCCTGGCGCCCCGACCGGGTGGAGCGGTGGTGGGGCGAGGCCCTGGCGCGGGAGCTCCTCGCCGGGTGAGGGCGGTCAGGACTGGTCGAGGTGGGCGTTCCAGACCTCGGCCGCCTGCTCGTGCGAGTCGACGCCGCTGAAGAACGCGTCGGCGAGCGTGTCGTAGTCCTGGTCCGCGAAGCCCGTGACCTCGATGATCTGCAAGCGGTACACCGTGAACGGCGTGGTGTCCGTCGGCGGGGAGTACGGGACGGCCAGCTCCATCGCGCCCGGGGTCAGGCCGTGTTCCACCGCGCGCACGATCAGCGCGTCCGTGCGCCCCCAGTCCATGTTGAGGTAGGCGTCGGCGACCAGGACGGCACGCGTGGCGCCGTGTTCGTTTGCCTCCAACGCTTCCTGGGCGGCTTGCACGGACCGACCCACGTCGTCCGCCACCATGTAGCGGTCCATGCCGCGCTCGCCGTCGGGCCGCTCGTAGCCGATGAGCGGGATCAGGGTTTCGCCCTCCGAGACGCTCCAGACGCCGTGGGCGGCGAAGAAACCGGCCATGGCCGCGGTGTCGATCATGGCCGACAGTATGCCGACGCGAGTGCGGCTCGCGGGGCCGTTCGGAGGATCCGGCCCGCGATCGGACCCGGGGCGGCCACGCCCTCGGACCCGTCGACGCCCGGTCGTGACCGGCGCGGTGAAAGCCTTGAGCCTCCGGTAGGGGGAGGCACGAGGGTGGTGGGCATGGACGGCGACGCGGTCTTCCCGATCGGTGAGCTGGCTCGGCGGACCGGGCTGACGGTCAAGGCGATCCGGTTCTACTCCGACGGGGGGATCGTGCCGCCGACCGGTCGCAGCCCGGCCGGTTACCGGCTCTACGACCACGACGCCGTGGCCCGCCTCGACCTCCTGCGCACGTTGCGCGAGCTGGGACTCGACCTGCCCACGATCCGGCGGGTCCTGGACCGGGAGCTCACCGTGGCGCAGGTGGCGGCGGCGCACGCGCAGGCGCTGGCGGTGCGGATCGACGTGCTGCGACTGCGCCGGGCGGTGCTGACGATCGTGGCGGAGCGCGGTGCCGGCCCCGAGGAGATGGGTCTCATGCACAGACTGGCCAAGCTTTCCGAAGACGGACGCCGGCAGCTCGTCGGCGAGTTCCTCGACCACGCGTTCGGCGACGTGGCGGACGACCCGGCGTTCGTGGGGATCATGCGGTCCATGACGCCGGAGCTGCCCGAGCAGCCGGAGGTCGCGCAGGTCGAGGCGTGGCTGGAGCTGGCGCGGCTCACCCAGGACCCGGACTTCCGCGCGTGCCTGCGGCGGCTGGTCGAGCACCTCGTCCTGGTGCGCGAGGGCCTGCGGCCCGACCCGACGGCGGTGGTCCGCGACGCGGTGGCGCGCGCGTTGGCGGCCGGGGTCGAGCCGACGTCGGCCGAGGCCGGTCGGGTCGTCGCCGAGGTCCTGGCCCGGGTGCCGCACGTGCCGGTCGACCGGTTGGCGGCGTTGCTGGAGACCGCGAACGACCCCCGCCGCGAGCGGTACGTGCGACTGCTGGCCGTGATCAACGGGTGGCGGGCGCCGGAGAGCGCGGCGCCCGCGCTCGACTGGTTCCTCCGCGCCCTGGGTCACGAGGTGGCCGGCGTCGGGTAGTGCGGCCCTGCTCGCGGGGTCGGAGAGGCCGGTTGTGCACGGTCGTGCGACTGCGGTAGAAGTTGACATCAATGTCAGTTTCGAGTCGCCTGGGGTGTGACATGCGGATCGGCGAGCTGGCCCGGCGCACCGGGGTGAGCGTGCGCTCGTTGCGGTACTACGAGCAGCAAGGGCTGTTGACGAGCGACCGCACCACGGGCGGCCACCGCGAGTACCCCGAACGCGCGGTCGACCGGGTCATCCGCATCCAGGAGCTGTTCGCCGCCGGGCTGGCCAGCAAGAAGATCGCGCTGATGCTGCCGTGCATGCGGGACGCGGACGGCGGGCCGTCCGAGATCGCCACGCCGCGGCTGGTGGACGACCTCACCGCCGAGCGCGACCGCATCGACCGGATGATCGGCGAGCTGGTGCGGTCGCGGGACGTGCTGGACGAGGTGATCGACGCGGCGTCGGGCCGGCGCTGACGACGGCGCTGCCCGCTACGGCGCCGACGACCGCGCCGCCAGGGCCGCGTCGATCTTCCGCTCGCTGGTGGCGGACAGGCCGACGAGCGTCACGAGCGACACCGCCGTCATGATCACGAAGACCGCGCGCAGGCCGAACGCGTCCGCCAGGACGCCGCCGATCGCCGCGCCGAGCGGCATGGTGCCCCAGGCGACCAGGCGGTAGGCGCTGTTCACCCGGCCGAGCAGGCGGTCCGGCGTCACGTGCTGCCGCAACGAGACCGCGACCACGTTGAGCACGGCGATCCCGCCGCCCGCCACCGCGAACGCCGCCGCGACGACGTACGGGTCGGTGGTCACGGCGGGTGCCGCGACCAGCAGGGAGCCGGCGACGAACCCGGACGCCAGCGAACGCGCGCGGCCCATCCTGGCGATCACGCGTTCGGCGGCCAGGGAGCCGACCAGGCTGCCGACCGCCGGGGTGACCAGGAGCAGGCCGAACAGCTGCCCGGTCAGGCCCATCGCCGAACCCGGGCCGACGGCGTGGAGGACGAAGACTGCGCCCGACGCGGTGCCGGCGACGTTGAAGAGCCCGACCATGACGGCGAGGGCGCGCAGCACGCGGTGGCGCAGCAGGAAGCGCAGGCCTTCCGCGATGTCGGCGCGCAGGGTGGTGCGGTGCTCGCGGTGGATCTTGAACGTGCCCCGGACCGACCACAGGACGGCCAGGGCCACCAGCCAGAGCGCGGCGGGCGCGGCGAAGGCGGCCACCGCGCCGGCGGCGACCAGGAGCCCGGCGACGGGCGGGCCGACGAACTCGTTGGCGGTGAGCTCGACGGCGAACAGGCGGGCGTTGGCGCGGGGCAGCCGGTCGCGGTCGACCAGTTGGGGCAGCAGGGATTGCGCCGAGGTGTCGTAGAGCGTCTCGGCGGTGCCGGCGGCGAAGGCGATGGCGTACAGCAGCCAGATGTTCGCCCAGCCCGACGCCACCGCGGCGGCGAGCGCGGCCAGCAGCACGGCCCTGGCGAGGTTCGCCCTGATCATGGTGCGGCGGCGGTCGAGGCGGTCGGTCAGCGCGCCCGCCGGCAGCGCGAAGACCAGCCACGGCAGCGTGAGCGCGAACACCAGGCCCGCGATGAGGGTCGGCTCGCGGGTGGTCTGGACGGCGACCAGCGGCAGGACGACCTTGAACGTGCCGTCGGCGAGGTTCGACAGGCCGGAGGACGTCCAGAGGCGCCAGAAGCCGTTTCCGAGCGAGACCATTGGTGGAGGATCGCACATCGATGGAGTTTTCTCCATCGGTTCGTTTCCCCACCGGTCGGTTAGGTTGGGCGGCATGGCTGATCGGCGACGGCGTCCGGCGACCGTCGAGGAGACGAAGGCGCTGGCCCACCCGTTGCGGCTGCGGATCCTGCGGCTGTGCGCGCAACAGGAGCTGACCAACAAGCAGCTGGCCGAGCGGTTGGGGCGCGACCCCGGAACCGTGCTGTACCACGTGCGGCAGCTCGCGGCGGCGGGGTTCCTGGAGCCGGGCGAAGTGCGCACGGGCGTGAGCGGCGCGCTGGAGAAGCCCTACCGCTCGACCGGGGTGTCGTGGTGGCTGGACGGCCCGCTGGTGGACAGCGGCGCGACCATGGCGCCGGTGGAGGCGTTCCAGGAGGAGCTGCGGGAGGCCGGGCCGGAGTCGGTGCGGACCTACGCGCGGTTCGCGCTGCACCTGTCGCCGGAGGACGTGGTGGAGCTGGACCGCCGCATCGGCGCCGTGCTGGACGAGTACGTGGCCACCGACGACGAACGCCGCCACCTGCCGCTGCACGGCGGGATCGTCGTCGTGCACCGGCTGAAGGAGTAGCCGCTCAGGGGTAGCGCTCCGAGAGGCCGAACTCGTCCCACCAGGCTCGGGCCCGCTCGACCTCACCCAGGGCGATCAGGACGCCGACCAGGTTCACGACCGTGGCCGTCGTCCGCGGGTGGCGCTCGCCCAGCACTCGCCGCATGCGCGCGACCGAGGCCTCGTACAACTCGCGAGCGCGCTCGAACTCGCGCAGTGTGTACAACTCGCTCGCCAGGTTGGCCGCGGATTCGAAAGTGCTGGGGTGGTCGTCGCCCAGAAGACGGCGCAGGCGCGCAAGGGTGTCCTCGTGCAGCGCCAGCCCTGCCTCCACATCCCCCGTGGCGGTGAGGAAGCCCGCGAGGTTGGCCGCCGCGGCCAGCGTGCCCAAGTCGTCCTCGCCCTGCACCCGCTTCCGCCGCCCCAGCACCTCCTCCCCCAGCTCACGCGCGCGCTCGACCTCGCCCATCGACCACGACGTGACAGCGAGGTCGTTCAGGAACGCGAGGGTCTGCGGGTGGTCCTCGCCGAGCACGACCCTGCTGCGCGCCAGCGCGGCCTCCTGGAGCTCGTGGGCACGTCGGTGCTCCCCCAGGTCGTGGGTGCAGCCGGCGAGGTTGCCGACCGCCGCCAGGGTCACCAGGTCGTCGTCGCCGTACGCCTCGCGCGCGATGCGGTGGGCGCGTTCGAAGAGGGGCAGCGCCTGGCGGGCCTCACCCTGGCCGCGCAGGTACACCGCCGCCTGCCGCACCAGCCACAGCACCCGGCCGGTCGCCACGCCGAAGTCCCGGGCGGGGTCCACGACCACCAGCACGTGCGACAGGAGTTGCCGCCAGGCGGGCCACACCGACGGGTCGTCCGTCGACTTCTCCGGCGCGGCCTCGTACACGAGTCGGAACGCGGCGGCGGCCAGGCCCAGCTCCGCGCCGGTGCGCAACAACGCGGCCGGCACCCGGTGCAGGTGCACGCTGTCCGGGCTCACCCGGGCCATGGCCCGGCGGCGGATGGTGGCCAGCGTGGCGGCGAGCGCCAGGGGGTCGGCGGCGACGGACGCCAGCGGCTCGGGCAGGAGTTCGTGGTGCTCGGCGATCAGGGTCGACGGCACCGGTTCGGGCGCCAGCCAGGCGATCAGCGCGAGCAGTTGGAGCGCGGCCGGGTCGTCGTCGGCGAGGCGGTCGAGCGCGACCGTCCACGAGGCGGCCGTCGAGGCGCGGCCTTGGGCCAGGAGGTCGTGGGCGCGCTCGGCGAGCAGGTCGAGGTAGACCTCGGCGGTGAGGGTGGTGTCGGCCAGCAGCGCGGCGGCCTGGTCGACCGCCAGGGGCAGGTCTCCCAACGCCTCCGCGATCCGGTCCGCCTCCGGCCCGGTCAGCCGCGGCGCGCGGTCGCGGAGCAGGCGGACCGACTCGGCCCTGGTGAACTCGGCCACGCCGAGCGGGTGCGCGAGGTCGGCCCAGTCGGGGTTGCGGGAGGTGATGACGACGTGGCCGGGACCGGTGGGCAGGTGCCCGGTGAGCGCGGCCGGGTCCTCGGCGTTGTCGAAGACGATCAACCACCGGTCGCGGGTGCGGAGCTCGCCGAGCAGTCGGGCCACCGCGACGGCCGCGGTGTCGGCGTTGTCGGCCAGGCGCAGGGCCCTGGCCAGCTCGGCTAATCGGTCCGGGACCAGCTCCGGCGCTTCGGCAGGCACCCACCAGGCGATGTCGTACTCGTCGGCGTGCCGGTGGGCGTACTCGAGGGCCGTGGTGGTCTTCCCGACCCCGCCCATGCCGTGCACCGCCTGCACCACGGTGGGCGTCTGCGACGACAACGCGGCGCGGAGGTCGTCCAGCAGTCGCTCACGGCCGGTGAAGCGGGCCAGGCGGGCGGGGATGCTCCAGACGCGGGCGGATCGGCGCCGTGGCCGGCCCAGTTCGGTCAACGCCTGGTAGACGGCGGTTTCCGCCTCGGCCGGTGACGAGACGGTGGCCGCGGTGACGCCGCTGTCGCGCAGGCGTCGGCGGAAGTCCTCCTGGCGCGCGCCGTGCCGCGGGTCGCGGAACAGGCCCGCCGGGCCTTCCGCGTCCTCGTCCAGCAGGAAGACCAGGCGCGGCAGGCCCGCGTCACCCGCGGCCTCGTACTCCAGCTCGGTGTACGACAGCTCCGGCCGGCCGCGCACCGGCGAGCCGTAGCGGAAACCCGCCAGCAGCACGTAGACGTCCGCGGCGGCCACCGCGTCCCGGCACACCTGCGCCGGCTGCTCGTCCCGGGCGGCGAAGTACCGCATGTCCGCCACGACGTCGCCCGCACGGGTGATCGCGGACTCGACGGCGGCCACGAACGACGTGCCCGCCGGGTAGCGGCGCAGCTCGGAGGTGTGGCTGATGAACACCCTGCGCGGCACCCCGGCGTCGTCCGGCATGCGGCGATGCTAACGGCCGGGCGGCACCGCCGGCGGCGTGGCGGTTGCCGGCCCGGTCGCGGACGAGCCGCGCTCGACCGTTCCCGCGGGCCGGCGCCCCGACCGGTCGAGTCCGAAGTGGACAGTCACCTCGCCCGCGCGGGCGTTCGCTCAGTCGTTGACGCGCCGCCGGTAGAGGGCGTTGGCCAGGACGAACGACGCCACCAGCAGGCCGGCCGACCACGCCGTCGCCAGCCAACCCTGGTCGCCGATCGGGGTGCCGGTGAGCAGGCCGCGCACGGTCTCGATGACCGGCGTGATCGGCTGGTGCTCGCTGATGCCCCTCAAGAACGGCGGCATGGTGTGCGTCGGCACGAACGCGCTGCTCAGGTACGGCAGGAACAGCATGAAGAAGCTCAACGCGCTGGCCGACTCGACCGACTTCGCCACCGCGCCCAGGCCCGCCGCCAGCCACGACAGCGCCAGCACGTAGAGCAGCAGCAATCCGACCGCGGCCGCCCACTCCAGCGGTGACGCGGACGGGCGGAAGCCCATCGCGACCGCCGCGCCGACCACGATCGTGGTGGACAGGGCGTTGCGGGCGACGCTGGCCGTGACGTGCCCGGTCAGCACGGCGAAGCCGCGGATCGGCATGGAGCGCAGGCGGTCGATCATCCCGCTGTTCATGTCGTGGGCCACGGACATCGCGGTGGCCGCCGCGCCGTAACCCGTGCACAGCAGGACGATGCCGGGCACCACGTAGTTGATGTACCCGGTGCCGGTGTTGATCGCGCCGCCGAAGACGTACACGAACAGCGCCATCATCAGCAGCGGCAGGACGACGGACATGATCAGCGTGTCGACGTTGCGCCTGCCGAGCCGGATGCTGCGGCCGATCATCGTCATCGAGTCGGCGATCGCGTGGCTCATGCGGGCACTCCTTCACGGGCGGTCAGGGCGAGGAAGACGTCGTCGAGGGTCGGGCGGTGCGAGGAGACCTGCGCCGGGACGGCGACCGCGGCGCGCAGGTCGTCCAGCACCGCGTGCAGGTGCGCGGCCGTGCCGTCGGACGGGACGCCGAGCACGAGCCGCTCGCGGTCGGCGAAGCCGCCGAGCCGCGCCGCCGCGACGTCGAGCGCCGCGCCCGAGGTGAAGCGGAGCTCCAGCCGGTGGCCGCCGACCCTGGCCTTGAGGTCGTCCGCGGTGCCGTGCGCGGCGACCTTCCCCTTGTCCAGCACCATGATCCGGTCCGCGAGGCGGTCGGCCTCCTCCAGGTACTGGGTGGTGAGGAAGATCGTGGTGCCGGTGCGGACCAGGTCGCGGATGGCGTCCCACATCCCCGTGCGACTGGCCGGGTCGAGGCCGGTGGTCGGCTCGTCCAGGAAGATCACCTTCGGCCGGGCGACCAGGCTCATCGCCAGGTCGAGGCGTCGGCGCATGCCGCCGGAGTAGGTCTTGACCCGGCGGTCGCCCGCGTCGACGAGGTCGAACCGCTCCAGCAGCTCGGCCGCGCGCGCCTTCGCCCTCCCCCGGCCCAGGTGCATGAGCCTGCCGACCAGGACCAGGTTCTCCCGGCCGGTCTGCTCGGCGTCCACGGCCGCGTACTGGCCCGTCAGGCTGATCACGTCGCGCACCTTGGCCGGTTCGCGCACGACGTCGAACCCGGCCACCCGCAACCGGCCGCCGTCCGGGCGCGACAGCGTGGACAGGATCCGGATGGTGGTCGTCTTGCCCGCGCCGTTGGGACCGAGCAACGCGAAGACCGACCCCTCGGCGACCTCCAGGTCTATCCCGTCCAGCACCGCGGTCGACCCGTACGCCTTGCGCAGGCCCGTCGCCTCGACGATCATCACTGCCCCCTTTTGTGTACTAGATACGCTAAAGAGCGTAGCTCATACGCAGTTAATTCCGGTAGCCCTAGACTGGCGGGCAGCGTGACGAGAGGGTGATGGATGGCCGAGGAGTTCGAGCTACCAGCGGACGTTGCCCTGCTGTGGGGTCTGCGCGAGACGCCGAGACGTGGCCGCAAGCCGTCGTTGTCGGTCGCCGAGATCACCCGGGCCGCCATCGAGGTGGCCGACGCCGAAGGGCTCGGCGCGGTGTCCATGGCCCGGGTCGCGCAGCAGCTCGGCAACGCCACGATGGCGCTCTACCGGCACGTGAAGAGCAAGGACGAGCTGCTCAAGCTGATGTCCGACGCCGCGCTGGAGGAGCCGCCGCCGATGCCGCCGGCCACCGACTGGCGCGCCGGGCTGACGCTGTGGGCGACCACCGTGCTGGCCACGTTCCGCCGGCACCCCTGGTACGCCCGGATCCCGCTGTCCGGACCGCCGCTCGGGCCGAAGAACCTGGCGTGGTTCGACAGCGCGCTCGGCACGCTCGCCGACACGCCGCTGGACGAGGGCGAGAAGGTCACCGTGGTGATGGGCCTGCTGACGTTCGTGCACGGCGAGATGCGGTTGACCACGGAACTGGCGGAGAGCTTCCGGGAGAACCCCGAGGTGTTCGGACCGTCCTACGCGCGGGCGCTGCGCCAGGTGGTCGACCCGCGGCGGCTGCCGGCCCTCGGCCGCGTGGTCGACGCCGGCGTGTTCGACCACCCCAACCTCTACGACGAGCAGGACGTGGACGCCGACTTCCGGTTCGGCCTCGACCTCTACCTCGACGGCGTGGCCGCGTACCTGGCCCGCCGGGGGTGATGGCGCCGCGGGGTCGGTCGGGACCCCGCGGCGCCGCGATCACCGCCGGGCGACGTCGGCGCGCGCCACCCGCTGCCGCACGGGTGCGTCCGCCGACATGACCGCAAGGCCCGCCGTGATCAGGACCAGGTTCTTGACCACGAACTCGCCGGTCATGGTCAACAGCAGCGGGTTGCCCGTCTGGAACGCGACGGACGGCTGCAGGACGAGCGTGGAGAACGTGCCCGCCAGGTGGAGCACGACCAGCAGCGCCACCCAGCGCAACCGGAAGCCCACCACCAGGGCGATGCCGAGCACCACTTCCACCACTCCGAGCGCGAACACGAAGACGCCCGGGTCGAGCCACGGAACGGTCCGCGCGACCAGGTCGGCCACCGGGGTCGTGCCGGTCACCTTGAGGGCGCCGAACCACACGAACACCACTCCGAGCGAGCCCCGCAGCAACGGGATGCTCAACGTCCGCAGGGCGTGCGCGGGCGCATCCAGACGGGACGGGAACTCCGTCATCCACATCACTTCCTTCGCGTGCGGGACCACGTCCGACCCGCCCGCGAAGGAAGGCCCGTTCCGCGGTCCACACTGACCGGAACAGTTCTGGGAGCGCTCCCAGAACTGTAACGGTAAGGAAACGCGCTGTGAAGGCCTGATTCCACGCCGTCCCAGATGGCGGCTAGTCGTACCACTCGATCGGGTCAGGGAACGCGCCCGCGGGCAGCGGGTCGCCGAAGAACGGGCCCGTGCCCGCGACCACGCCCGCCGCACGCCACCAGTCGGCCTGCTCGCGCGTCTCCAGCCCGTCGACCAGCACCCGGATGCCCGCACGTCGGGCCACCGACACCAGCTCGGCCAGGTAGTCCGCCTCGCCGCGGGACTGCCGCTCGACCAGCCGCCGCGCCACCCGCACCGACCCGATCGGCAGCTCCGCGGCCACCGCCAGGTCGTCCGGCCCGAGGCCGAAGTCGTCCAGCGACGTGCCGACGCCCAGCTCGGCCAGCACGGTCAGGTTGTCCACCGCCTCGGTCTCCGCCAGCACCGCGACCGGCATCCCGATCACCAGCCGCGAGCCGGGCAACCCCGTGTCGTCCAGCACCCGGCGCACCCGGCGGACCAGGTCGCCGTCACGCGACTGGTTCCTGGTCAGGCCGACGTGCAGCGCCGCGGTGAACCCGCCGCTCTGGCCCCACCACCGCACCTGCCCGCACGCGGTGGCCAGCTGCCACTCGCCCAACGGCAGGACCAGACCCGTCCGCTCGGCCAGCGCGGCGCACTCCGCGTGGTCGAGCGAGTCGTCGCCGCGGTCCCAGTGCAGCGTCGCCGCCACGCCGACCAACGCGCGACCGGCCAGCTCCACCACCGGCCGGTACCGCACGCCGACCTCGCCGTGCTCCCAGGCGCCGGGCATGGCGACGGCGAGCGCGTCGGCCCGCCGCTCGACCGCGTCCTGCCCGTCGTCGAACAGCGCCCACTGGCCGCGACCACCCGACTTCGCCCGCCGCAGCGCCTGCTCGGCGGCCCGCATCACGTCGGCGGGCTCCCAGTCCGGCGGCGGTCTGCGCACCACGCCGACGCTGACCGACACGGCCAGCCCGCGGTCGTCGAAGTACACCGGCTCGGCCAGCTCGCGGTTGATCTCGGCCACCGTGCTGGAGACGTCCGGCGTGGTGGCGGCGTTCTCGACCAGGATGGCGAACTCGTCGTCGGCGAGCCGGGCGATCATCGCCTTCTCGCGCGCCAGCACGGCTTTCAGCCGCTGCGACACGTGCACGAGCAGCCGTTCGCCGGTGGGCCGGCCGAGGCTGTTGCACACCATGCCGAACGCGTCGACGTCCAGGTGGAAGAGGCTGATCCCGCGCACCGGGTCGGCCCGGCGCAGCGCGCTCTCCAGGTGGGTGGTGAAGTACTGCCGGTTCGGCAGCCCGGTCGACACGTCGTGCAGCGCCTGCCGGTTCAGCTCCGACTGGAGCAGCATCAGCTCCGTGCCGTCCTCGATCACGGCGACGAAGTGCACGGGCTGGTCGTCCGCGCCGCGCAGCAGCGACACCGTCAGCGAGATCCGCGCGACGTCGCCGTCCTTGCGCAGCAACCGCTGCGGCTGCCGGACCCGTTCCTGCCGGTCCTCGAGCAGCGCCAGCATCGCCTCGCCGAGGACCCGGACCGAGTCCGGGTGCACGAGGTCGAACAGGGCGAAGCCGGTCAGCTCCTCGGTCGTGTAGCCGAGGATGTCGCCGATCGCCGCGTTGGCCCGCACGATCCGCCCGGCCGGGTCGACCACCAGGATCCCGCTGGCCGACGACGTGACGACCTCCTCGAACCGCGCCTCGCTCTCCTTGAGGTGCCACTGGGCGTCGCGGACCGCCTTGAGCAGCGACAGCTGCATGGACTCCTGCTGCTCGAACACCGCGCGCCTGCTCGCCGCCAGGAAACCGGCCGACAACGCGCCGAGCACGGCCACGATCGGCTGGGCGAAGCGTTCCACGGGTTGGAACTCCGAGAGCCCCAGCAGCCCTTTCCCGAGCACGTCGAGGGTCACGCGCAAGCCGTCCTCGGTGACGTACCCGAGCGCGACGAGCTGTTCGCCGATCCGCTCGGCCGGCCGCGCCGCCGGCGACCCGGGAGTGGCCTCGGCGTGCACCGCCGCGCACAGGTCGTCCAGGCGGTCCCGCATTTCGCGGTCGAGTTCGTTCCTGTCCAGCGCGACCACCACGGCTCCGCTGAGCAGGTACGACCACTTCCGCGCGAGGAGTTCCCGGCCACGTTCGGGTGGTGACGTGGCTCCTTGTCTCTGACTGGGGATCGACATTCCCGTTGCCCTGTTGTGATATCGAGGATTCGCGGCAGTTTACCCACCCCCCGCCGGCCAACACTCAACCGGAAGTGTGAACCGCGAACACCCACGGTGACTTCCTCCGGGCAATTCACCTCTTTTGGCTCATACCTTTCGGCCGACCCCCGCGTAGACCAGCATGTTCATGTCGGGCTCGGTGGCGATGTCACCAGGCCCACCGGGCCGCCATTCACCGCAACCGACCAGACCCGGTTCGACCAGTTCGAATCCGTCGAACATCTCCTCGATCTCGGCGCGGGAACGCAAGTTCACCTGATCGGGGCTGTTGCTCCGCTTGATCGCATCGGTCGCGTCGGCCAGGTTCTCGCCCTGGTTGTCGCCGGTGGCGTGGGTGACCGCGAGGTAGCTGCCGGGCGCGAGCGCGTCGCGGTAGCGGGCGACCAGCGCGCGGGGGTCGGCGGAGTCCGGCACCCAGTGCAGCATCAGCAGCATGAGCACGCCGATCGGCTGGTCGAAGTCGAGCAGCCGGGCGGCCGCGTCGCTGCCCAGGATCGCGTCGGGCTCGCGCATGTCGGCCTGCACGACGGCCGCGTCGTCGTTGCCGACCAGCATCAGGTCGCTGTGCGCGACGGCGACCGGGTCCCGGTCGACGTAGACGACGCGGCAGCCGGGCGCCGCCGCCTGGGCGACCTCGTGCACGTTGCCGACGGTCGGGATGCCGGAGCCGATGTCGAGGAACTGCCGCACGCCCTGCTCCACCATGAACCGCACGACGCGGCCGAGGAACGCCCGGTTGACGCGCGCGGCGTTGCGCAGGCCGGGCATGGTCGCCTCGATCCGCTCGCCGAGCGCCCGGTCGACGGCGAAGTTGTGCCCGCCGCCGAGCATGTAGTCGTAGGTCCGGGCCACGCTGGGCACGGAGATGTCCACGCCGGGTGGAATCCATTCGCGCTGCGCCATGATTGCGGGCACCTCTTCGCATCTCGGGGATGGTTCGGGGATCGGTGCGGGATGGGTTCGGGGATCGGTTCGGGATGGTTCGGGATCGGCGAGAGTACTGGGTGGGCGGAACCAGTAGTCGTCCCCCCGTCGGTGCGACACCAACCCACCCGAACGGGCGCTATCACCTTCCACCGAACGGGTCCTATCGTGGGCCGTCGCTTTCGGCGGCCGGAGAGGAGCTGACATGGGTGTCCCGACGGCTCCCGGTCGGCTGCCATTCCTCGGCCACTCCCTGGCGATGCTGCGCGGACGACACGAGTTCACCGCATCACTGCGCGATCACGGCGAAGTGGTGAAGGTGGACCTCGGTCCGATGACGACGTATTTCGTGACCACTCCTCAACTTGTGCACCAAGTGCTGGTCACGGACGGTCCGCGGTTCCGCAAAGGCGCGATGTTCGACAAGTTCCGCCCTTACGTGGGCAATGGTCTGGTGCTTTCCGACGGCGCGTTCCACCTGCGGCAGCGGCGGATGGTGCAGCCCGCGTTCCACCGGGACCGGATCGACCGGTACGCGGGGACGATGGTGCGCGCCGCGACCGCGTTGACCAGGTCGTGGAAGCCTGGCGAGGTGCGGGTGGTCGAGGACGACATGCAGGCGCTGGCGGTCACCGTCGTCGGCGAGGCCCTGTTCTCCACCGAGCTCGGGCAGCGGGTGATCGCCGAGGTGCGGCGGTCGGTGTTCGTGGTGATCAAGCAGGGCATGGTGCGCGCGCTGTCGCCGTCGTTCGTGGAGAAGCTGCCGCTGCCGGGCAACCGCGAGTTCGACCGGGCCATCGCGCGGATGCGCGCGATCGTGCTGGAGGTCATCGCGAGCAGGCGGGCCGAGGGCGTGGCCGACCACGGCGACCTGCTGTCGATGCTGTTGCTGGCGCAGGACGAGTCCGGCGACGGCATGACCGACCAGCAGACCTACGACGAGGTGCTGACCCTGCTCACCGCGGGCATCGAGACCACCGCGCTGGCGCTGGCGTGGGCGTTCCACGAGGTGGCGCGGCACCCGGAGGTGGAGGAGCGGCTGGTCGCGGAGCTCGACGAGGTGCTCGGCGGGCGGCCGGTGACCTTCGCCGACGTGCCTCGGCTGACGTACGCGGCGGCGGTGGTGAACGAGGTGCTGCGGCGGTACCCGCTGTGGATCCTGATGCGGCGGGCCGTCGAGCCGGTCTCGCTCGGCGGGGTGGAGTTACCGGTGGGCGCCGAGGTCATCGTGAGCCCGCACGCCCTGCACCACGACCCGACGTCCTTCCCCGACCCGCACCGGTTCGACCCCGACCGGTGGTTGTCCCCGTCCGTCCCGGTGCCGCGCGGCGCTTACATCCCGTTCGCGGCGGGCGCGCGGCAGTGCCTGGGCAACGTGTTCGCGCAGACCGAGATCGTGATCACCCTCGCCACCGTGCTGTCGAGGTGGCGGCTCGTGCCGGTGCCCGGCAAGGCCGTGCGCACCAAGTTCACGTCGACCGCCTATCCCAGCGGACTGCTGATGACGGCGGTACCCCGTTGAGCGCGAGGTCGTGGCGTGGGGTGGGGCGGCGTGGGGTGGGGCGGCGTGTGGCGGTACGGGTTGTGCGGTGCGGCGGGTGGGAGCGCGGGTTGGGGCGGCGCAGGTTGTGACAGTGGTTTCGGACCCAGGAGGTTGTCGAGTCGTGCGTTGGTCGCGATTGCGGTTGTCCGCGGTTGTCTTGCTCGCCGTGTCGGCCGGTCTGCTGCCGGCAGCTCCTGCGGGCGCCGTGTCGAGTCCGGCGTCCGGGGCGCAGGTCGTGTGCGAGGACTTGCGGGTGCCGGTGGCGGTGCTCGGCACGCCGCATTCCGTGCACGGCAGGCTGTGCACGCCGGCGGGCGCGTCCACCGTCCAGGTGTTGATCCCCGGCGGCACGTACAACAGCTCGTACTGGGACATCTCGTACTCGCCGGACACCCGGTCGTACCGGCAGGCGATGAACCGGGCCGGTATCGCGACGCTGGCCGTGGACCGGCTCGGCACCGGGCGCAGCTCGCGGCCGTTGAGCGCGTTGGTGACGGCGTCGACCCAGGCGCACGCCGTGCACCAGGTGGTGCGGGCCGTCCGGCCGCGGTTCGAGAAGGTGGTCGTCGGCGGCCACTCGATCGGTGCGGCGATGGCGTTGATCGAGGCGGCGACGTACGGCGACGTGGACGGCGTGCTGGTCACCGGTTTCACGCACCGGATGAACCTCATCACCGTGGTCCCGGCGTTGGCGGGCATGATCCCGGCGGTGCTGGACCCGCAGCTGCGGCGGTCCGGGCTGGACGTGGGCTACCTGACGACCGCGCCCGGCACGCGTTACGGGTCGTTCCACTCGCCCGGCGCGCGGGTGGACGACGCGATCGGGTTCGACGAGGCCACCAAGGACGTGTTCGCGGCGTCGGAGGCGGTGGACACGATCACGTTGAACAACGTGGTCGTGCCGTTCACGCGGCTGATCGACGTGCCGGTGATGGTCGTGGTCGGCGCGGGCGACACCCACTTCTGCGGCCGACCGCTGGGCAGCGACTGCGGGTCGGCGGAGGCCCTGCGCGCCTCGGAGTCCCCGTTCTTCTCCCCCGCCGCCCGCCTGCGCGCCCACGTGCTGCCCGACTACGGCCACTCCATCAACTACGCGCCCAACGCCCCCTCCTACCACCAAGCCGTCCTGACCTGGACCACCACGCTCTGACCCGCTTGTCCAACGCTCGGAGCACCCGTGGTGAACGCGCAGGACGCGGGTCAGGTCGGGATCGGCATCAGGCGGTAAGACGTCGCGGTGGTGGTGGGGACCTCGTGGTAGACGGTGGCTACGCGGGTGGTGCAGGTGCTGTCGGCGAACAGTTGTAGCGCGGTGCCGTCGCCGAAGCCGCGGGCGGCGGAGCGGGCCGTGGTGAAGCCCAGGTCGGTGACGGGGTGGCAGCCGTAGGACAGGGGCACGATGGCGCGGGCGCCGGTGAACGAGGCGCCGGAGAAGACGCAGTAGCCGGATTCCTGGCAGTGCGGGCTCACGTCGGAGGCGGTGGCTGCGGAGGCGGAGAGCAGGAGCGCGCTTAAGAGCGTGAAGAGTGTCATGGGTCCCCCTTGGATCGCGTGTATCCAAAGCCAACCCAAGGTGGACGGCGGTGGCAATCGGCCGAATGGAACCGCCCGCGTGCGCGCCGGGCACGTGGCAGCGCACGCGGGCGGGGTCGGTGGGCCCGCTCAGCTCGCCCGGATGTCGTCCAGGTAGAAGGTGCCGGTCACGACCGGGTTGCCGTCGACCTGGTTGACGAAGATGTTGAACTGGGACAGGTTCTTCAGGTCCTCCGGCGTGATCCGCCGGTGCGCGTTGCCCGTGTCCCACGGCGCCGGGCGCCAGTCCGCGAACGGGATCGTCACGATCCCGGCCGACGTGCCGGACATCGACGGGTACGCCTCGTAGGCCACCCCGCCGGCGTTCAGCTGCAGCACCAGCTTGTGGTTCGACCCGTCGGGCCGCAGCCAGAACGACAACCCGGTGTAGGTCGACCAGTCACCCGAGATCCGCTTGCCGACGCCGGTGTAGGTCTGGAAGCCGAAGTCGTAGTCGAACTTCAGCGCCTTGCCGCCGTTCTCGGCCGCCAGCGAGATGCGGTTCGTCCCGTACGGGCTGTACTCCGCGCCCAACGCCGTGTCGTCGACGTGGCCCTCGAAGTCGTCGACGACACCGGGCGCGAGCGGCGGCTTCGCGCCGAGGATCAGGCGGTTCGTCGCGGACAACGTGCCACGCGGCGTCAACGCGGTCACCTTGAGCCGGGTGACCTTGTTGGTCAGGTTCTCCGCGCCGATGTCCCAGGTGCCGGTGTAGTACCCGGTGCCCCGGTCCAGCGTGAGCAGGTGCTTGGTCGGGTCGTCGCCGACGGTGTAGTAGACGAGCGCGGGCTTGGCGTCGAGCAGTCGCACGCGAACGGTGGTGGTCGGCGTCGTGATCCGCTCACCGTCCGGCGGCGACACGACGTGCAGGAACGGCTTGTGCGCCTCGGCCTTCACCTTGCGCCCGTAGACGTCGGAGAGGTCGAGCGCGGAGCTGAACACGGCGTACGGGTCGGCGTGCAGCCGCTTGAGGTCGGGCAGCAGTTCGTGCTCGGGCTCGGTGGCGGTCGCCGGGTACGGCAGGAAGAACTGCTCGGTGCCGAAGTTCACCCAGGTCAGCATGAACGCGCTGCGACCGGCCCACGGGTCGGCCTTGATGGCGTTGAACATCGTGGTGAACCAGTTCAGGTTCCCGTTCTGCCCGTTGGGCTTCAGCGCGCCGCTGATGCCGTACTCGGTGAACGCCGAGACCTTGTCCTTGGCCTGGGCGATGCGCGCGATCATGCCGAGGTCGGCGACGACGCCGTCCAGGAACTGCTGCGACCCGTTGCTGCCGTCGTAGCTGTCGATGCCGAACACGTCGATGTAGTTGTCGCCCGGGTAAGTGCGCATGTAGACGTCGTCCACGCCGCCGAAGCCGCCGCCGGGCGAGTAGGCGTACAGGAAGTTGTGCACGTCCTTGACGTCGCGCAGGTACTCGACGGTGTAGCGGAACAGCTCGACGTACTTCGCCGGTGACGCGTGCGCCGCGCCCCACCAGAACCACGAACCGCTGTTCTCGTGGAACGGCCGGTAGATCATCGGGATCGGGTTGCCGTCGCGGTCGTCGACCTCGTGCGCGAGGCGGGCGACCCGGTCGAGGTAGGCGTTGAACTGCGCGTGGTGGTCGCCGCCGGGCAGGATGCGGGTGACGACGTCGCCGTTGGTGTCGTAGAAGCTGCCGCCGGTGACGAAGTTGTCCATGTGGGACGCGAGGGTGTGCACGCCGCCGATCTCGTTGTGCGCGGTCTCGATCAGCTTGACGGTGGCCTGGAAGTTCTCCTCCGGGGCCGGGTCGCCGGGCGACGAGCCGTGGCCGAGGTGGCCGGTGTCCCAGCCGAACAGCGCCGGGTGGTCGCCGACGCCGGCCTTGACGTCGGACTTCAGCCCGTCTGTCTCGGTGAACTCGTCCCAGGTGACGCCGAACTCGGTCGTCTGCTGGTGGCCGAACAGCACGCCCCTGCCCTGCTGGTCGCGCAGGTACGAGAAGAGGGACCGGGTTTCGGGGGTGGCGTGCGGGTCGGAGATCCGGACCGACTGCGGCTTGGGGTGCCGTTGGGCGGTGTCGGCCGGGGCGGCGGTGGAGATCGCGCCGGAGCTCAGGAGGGCGGCGGCGAGGGTGGTGGTGATGGCGGTGGTGGTGATGGCGGCGGTGGTCACCTGTCTGGCGGCGGAGCGTTTCCTCATGGCGGACCCTCTCGGCGTTGAGCGGTGTGAGGTTGGGTGCGGGGTGCGGGTGCGGCTCGATTAAGCGGTTAAGCGGCCGGTGAGAAGGCACCATAGCGCGGTAAGTTTCGTAAGTGAAGAAACTTGCGGCGGTTACTTGTCGCCGAGGGATTCCAGCAGGTGCTTCAGGGTGTCGGCGAGAGCGGTTCGCTCTGCGGGCGACAGCGCGCTGAGCAGGCGGTTCTCCGTGGCGAGGTGGTCGGGCAGGGTGCGGTCGATCAGGTCGCGACCGGCGTCGGTGAGGGCGACGACCACGCCTCGGCCGTCGTGCTCGTTGGGGGTTCGGACGACCAGTCCGCGGGCTTCGAGGCGGTCGAGCCGTTGCGTCACGGCGCCGGAGGTGACCATCGAGGCGCGCATCAGCTCGGTCGGGGTCAGCCGGTGCGGCGGCGCGCTGCGGCGCAGGGTGGCGAGCACGTCGAACGACGCCCGGTCCAGGTCGTGCGCGGCGAAGGTCTTGCCCAGCTCGCCGTCCACCAGCCGGGCGAGGCGGCTGAGCCTGCCGATCACCGCCATCGGCGAGACGTCGAGGTCGGGGCGCTGCGCGTGCCACTGACCGAGGACGAGGTCGACGTGGTCTGCCATCGAACTAGCTTAGCGGTGAGGTAAGTCACCGTGGAGATACCTTAGCGGTGAGTTAGTTTGTCTTAGTGCTAAGCAAATGGGTGACCGCGCTCGCCCCCGCCGTGTGGGGCACGACCTACTACGTCACCACGGAGTACCTGCCACCGGACCGGCCACTGCTGGCGGGGCTGTTGCGGGCGTTGCCGGCCGGGTTGCTGCTGGTGGCGGTCACGCGACAGCTGCCGAAGGGTGACTGGTGGTGGCGCTCGCTGGTGCTGGGCACGCTGAACATCGGCGTGTTCCTGCCGTTGCTGTTCCTGGCGGCGTACCGGTTGCCGGGCGGGGTGGCGGCGACGGTCGGAGCCGTGCAGCCGCTGGTGGTGGCCGGGTTGGCGGTGGTGCTGCTCGGGCAGCGGATGACGGCGCGGGTGGCGCTGGCCGGGGTGGCGGGCGTCGTGGGCGTGGCGCTGCTGGTGCTGCGGGCCGATGCGCGGCTGGACTGGGTCGGCGTGGCGGCGGCGCTGGGTGGCGCGGTCGTGATGGCGGCCGGGGTGGTGCTGAGCAAGCGGTGGACGACGCCCGCGCCGTTGTTGGCGGTGACCGGGTGGCAGCTGGTGGCCGGCGGTGTCGTGCTGCTGCCGGTGACGCTGCTGGTCGAAGGGCCGCCACCCGCGTTGACGGCGGCGAACGTCGGCGGCTTCGTGTACTTGGGCGTGATCGGCGGGGCGCTGTCGTACGCCCTGTGGTTCCGCGGGATCCGGGTGCTGGCGGCGACGCAGGTGACGTTCCTCGGGCTGCTCAGCCCGGTTGTCGCGACGGCGGTGGGGTGGCTCGTGTTGAGCCAGGACCTGACGGCGTTGCAGGTGGTCGGTGCGGTGGTGGTGCTCGGGGCGTTGGTGACGGCTCAGCTGAAGAAGGGGGAAAGTCGTGTGGATGACCGTGTTCGGAGCGTTCGGTAGCGTCGGGAGGAAGGTGGTCGAGGAGGCGCGGCGGCGGGGCCACGAGGTCACGGCCGTCAGCCGTCGGCCCGGTCCGGGCAGTGAGGTCGGCGACGCGAGCGTGCTCGCGGACGTGGTGCGCCTCAGCAATGGCCGGGATGTGGTGATCGGCGCTACTCGGCCGGCTGACGGGGAGGAAGGTCAGCTGGTCGAGGCCACGCGGACGTTGCTCGCCGGTGCGGCGGAGACCGGGGCGCGGTTGGTGGTGGTCGGTGGCGCGGGCAGCCTCGTGACGCCGGCTGGGCACACGGTGCTGGAGGCGCCGGGCTTCCCGGTGGAGCTCGGGCCGATCGCGAGGGCGGGCGCCGAGCAGTTGGCGGTGTGCCGGGCCGATCGTGAGGCGGACTGGACGTACCTGAGCCCGCCGGTGTTGTTGGAGCCCGGTCAGCGGACCGGTGTGTTCCGGGTCGGTCGGGATGAGCAGGTCGGTGAGGTGATCTCGATCGAGGATCTGGCGGTGGCGTTGGTGGACGAGGTCGAGATGCCTCGGCACCGGCGGGCTCGGTTCACGGTGGGGTATTAGGTGAGAGATGAAAAGAGTCCTCGCCGGACGGGCAGATCAGCAGGATGACGGACCGGTGGGTGGGGATGTGCCGGGTCCGTTGTTGGTCGGGTTTCGTGTCATCCCACCGACCTCCCTACGGGCTACCACACGTATCAAGGGGGGCGACATCAGTGGACGGTGCGGGCATCGGTGAACAGCGCCCCCCTTGACACGCGCGGTAGGGCGGAGCCAGGTCGGCGGGATGACACGAAGCCCTTCCTTTGGGGGAAGGGCTTCGTGTCAGTGGACGGGATGGGGGGTGGGGGGAAGGGGGTGGGGGGAAGGGGAGTCAGGTCAGGTCGGTGCAGGGTTTGGCGTCGGGGTCGGTGGCGGCTTTGGGGGTCCAGCGGACGTTGGCGAAGGAGGCTTGGAAGGTGCCGTCGGTGTAGACGAGGAATGGGGTGTTGACGTTTTCCAGGTCGAGGCCGCCTTGGGCGAAGCACGAGATCGGGATCTTCACCGTGGACTTGACGCCGGTGGGGAGGTTGGTGAAGAGGTTGGTCGCGTTGACCTCGGCGAAGCACGGGTACTGGCAGTGGGTGCTCAGGACGGTCCGGGCGGCTGGGGCCTGGTGGACGATGACGTCGAAGACCAGGGCGGCGTTGGCGTTGAGGTAGCCGCGCAGGTCGGTGCCGCCCGCCGGGTTCTGGAGGTAGACCTGGCCGGGGCCCGTGCCGGTCCAGGTGGTCTTCATGGCGTCGCCTTGGACGTTGACGTCGGCGGGCACGACGGTGATCGAGCTGTGCGCCGCCTCGCCGTCCGGGCCCAGTTCGGTGCCGCTCCAGTTGTCCGGTGAGCCGATGTAGCTGCGGTAAGGGGCGATGTCGGTGCGGACGTGGAGGTCGAGGTCCTCGGTGGCGGTGCCGCCGCCGTTGTTGCCGGAGCAGCCGAACTCGGGGGAGGTCTCGTCCAGTCGGCCGAGGTTGCCGGTCTGCCACGAGCGGAGGCCGTAGCCGGGTTTGAAGAGCGGGTCGCCGTCGGCGTCGGCGTCGAGGGGTGTCTGGCAGGCGCTGCGCGGCCAGGAGAACGAGAGCTCGCCGGTGAAGCCGGGGTAGGTGTGCTTGCCGCGGACCAGCAGGTCGGCGACGCCGCCGCCCTCGGTGCCGGGCAGCCAGGACGCCACGAAGGCGTCGGAGCGGTTCAGCTCCTTGTTGACGTGCAGCGGGCGGCCGGAGAGGTAGACGGTGACGACCGGGGCGCCCTTGCCGCTGACCTTGTCGAGGACGGCGAGGTCGTTCGGGTAGAGCTTGGCCGCCTCCAGGGAGCGCTTGCCGATGTCGCCGACGCCCTCCGCGTACGGGGTCTCGCCGAGGACCGCGATCACGGCGTCGAAGCCGGCGGGATCGACGTCGCCGGTCTCGCTGAACACGACGTTCTGCTCGCCGAGGGCTTCCTTGAGGCCGCCGAGGACGGTGGTGCCGTTGGGGAAGTCGGCGTTGGTGTTGCCGGTGCCCTGCCAGGTCAGGGTCCAGCCGCCGGTCTGGTTCTGCATGCTGTCGGCGCTCTTGCCGACGACCAGCACCTTGGCGCGCGGGGAGAGGGGGAGGACGCGGTTGTTGTTCTTGAGCAGGACTTGGCTCTTGCGGACCGACTCACGGGCCAGTTTGCGGGCTTCGAGGGCGTCGGTGGAGCCGGCGTGGTCGCGTTCGGACGGCCTCTCGCCGTCGAGGACGCCGGAGCGGAGCTTGACGCGGAGGATCCGGGTCACGGCGTCGTCGATGCGGGCGAGGGGGATCTCACCGTTCTCGACCTGGGCGACCGTGTTGGCGATGAACGCCTTCCAGTCGTTGGGCACCATGACGACGTCGATGCCCGCGTTGATCGCCCGGGGGCAGGACGAGTTGGTGCAGCCGGCGACCTGGCCGATGCCGTTCCAGTCGGAGACGACGAGGCCGTCGAAGCCCATCTTGCCCTTGAGGATGTCGTTCACCGCGAGCTTGCTGCCGTGCAGCTTGCCCTCGTCGAGCTCGTCGTTGGTCCAGCTGTTGAACGACACCATCACGGTCTGGGCGCCGGCGGCGAGCGCGCCGTAGTAGCCCTGGCCGTGCACGTTGATCATCTCGGCTTCGGAGGCCGGGTTGACGCCCTGGTCCTTGCCGCCGGTGGTGCCGCCGTCGCCGATGAAGTGCTTGGCGGTGGCGAGCACGCCGACGCGGCTGCGGCTGTTGCCCTGCAGCCCTCGGGTGGCTTCGTAGCCGTAGGCGCGGGTGATCCGCGGGTCCTCGGAGAAGCCCTCGTAGGTGCGGCCCCAGCGGTCGTCGAGGGGCACGGCCAGGGTCGGCGCGAACGCCCAGTCCTGGCCGGTGGCGCGGAGCTGCTCGGCGGTCGCCTTGCCGATGTCCCGGATCAGGCACGGGTCGTGCGCCGCGCCCAGGCCGATGTTGTGCGGGAAGACCGTGGCGCCGTAGACGTTGTTGTTGCCGTGCACGGCGTCGATGCCCCAGATGGCGGGGATGCCCGTGCGGCTGGCCTTGGACGCGTCCCAATAGGCGTCGGCCAGGGCGAGCCAGGCTTGGGGTGACGCGTGCTTGTCGCGGCCCGGCCACGAGCCGCCGCCGTTGAGGACCGAGCCGATGCCGTACTCGCGCACCTCGTCCGGGGTGATGGCGCCGATCTCCGGCTGCGTCATCTGGCCGACCTTCTCGGCCAGGGTCATGCCCGCGAGGATCTTCTTGACGCGCCGCTCGTCGGACGGGTTCGACTTGACCCGGCTGTCGACCTTCGGCCACTCGTCCAGGTGCGGGAGGTGCTCCTCGATCCGGGCGCAGCCGTGCTCGGTGCGCGGCTCGCCGATGACCGGCCGGCGTGACGCTTCCGGGGAGGCCGCGGCGCCTCCGGTGAGGAGACCGGCGGTGAGCACCGCGGCCAGGGCGGTGCTCAGGTGTCTGCGGGACATCGGCGGTTCCGTTCGTCCGACGGCTCTGTCGCGGCCGATCTTCGTGATCGGGTGGGTCGTGGTCAAGAGGTGCGTGGGAGCGCTTCCTCGCAGGTCGGAGTTACGGTCGTCGGCCGGTTTCCCGGTCCGCGGAGGTGAATATCCTTCGCGTCACGCAGCGTGGCGAGACGGTTACTTGACTCCGGAGTAGGTAGCGCGTCAGACTCTGACGCGCCAAGCAAGGTCCACTGAGGACTATCCGCCAAGTCCTTGCCACGCCGGGAAGAGCACACCATGTCCCTGAGGTCTCCCCTGTCCCGCCGCGCCCTGGTATTCGCCGCGGTGGTTGCCCTCACCACGTCCGGCACGGTCGCCCAGGCCGCCGAGAACCCCTACGAACGCGGTCCGGCGCCGAGCACCGCGAGCATCGAGGCCACCCGCGGGCCGTTCGCCACCAGCCAGACCACGGTGTCGTCGGTCAGCGTGCGCGGCTTCGGCGGCGGCACCGTCTACTACCCGACCAGCACCGCCGAGGGCACGTTCGGCGCGATCGCGGTCTCGCCTGGCTACACGGCCAGCCAGTCCAGCCTTTCGTGGCTCGGACCGCGGCTGGCCTCGCAGGGCTTCGTCATCTTCATCATCGACACGAACTCGCGGTACGACCAGCCGTCCTCGCGCGGCGACCAGCTGCTGGCCGCGTTGGACTACCTCACGACGAGCAGCTCCGTGCGGAGTCGGATCGACGCCTCGCGGCTGGGCGTGATGGGCCACTCGATGGGCGGCGGAGGCGCGCTGGAGGCCACGAAGGACCGGCCGAGCCTGCAGGCCTCGATCCCGCTGACCCCGTGGAACACCACCAAGACGTGGTCGACGGTGCAGACGCCGACGCTGATCGTCGGCGCGGAGAACGACTCGGTGGCGTCGGTGTCGTCGCACTCGGAGCCGTTCTACACCAGCCTGCCGTCCACTCTGGACAAGGCGTACCTGGAGCTGGAGGGCGCGAGCCACTACGCGCCGAACAGCTCCAACACGACGATCGCGAAGTACAGCATCGCGTGGCTCAAGCGGTTCGTCGACAACGACACCCGGTACGAGCAGTTCCTGTGCCCCGCACCCCGTGGCACAGCCATCTCCGAGTACCGCGACACCTGTCCGCACTCGTGAGGCCCGCTGGGCCGTTCTCGCTGTTCAGCAGCGCGAACGGCCCAGTGGTCGGTCCGCAGGAAAGCGCTTGCCGGCGGTGGCGGCGGTGCGCTACCGTCAGACCTGGGAACGTTCCCAGACGTCCCGCAACGCACGGCGGCGGCGTTGTCGGGTTCGAGGGGCCGCCGTCAGCTTGGCAGGGGTGTGGGGCGAGAGCGCTCTCCCTCACGCCTCGGGGGTCTCGACGATGAGGCCGCCCCGGCTGACGGCGGCCCTTTCGGCGTTCCGCCCGTCCCGACGCGAGGCAACACCTCCTCGGCTGGTGGGCACAAGCAGGACATGACGACCGATGACGACCGCACCCTGTGGTCACAGGCCGCGGCAGGGAGCGGGCCGGCCTTCGGCGTGCTGTTCGACCGGCACGCCAAGGCGGTCTACAACCACTGCTTCCGGCTGACCGCGTCGTGGGCGGCGGCCGAGGACCACCTGCAGAACACGTTCCTGGTGGCCTGGCGCAAGCGCGACCGGCTGCGGCTGGAGCACGACTCCGCCCTGCCGTGGCTGCTGGCCGTGGCCACGAACGTGGTGCGCAGCGACCGGCGCACGGTGGCGCGTCGGCTGCGGCTGTTCCGCAAGGCGCCGGTGGAGACCCCAGTCCCCGACCACGCCGACCAGGTGGCCGAGCGGGTCGACGACCAGCGGCGGATGGCGTTGCTGCTGGCCGCCGTCGAGGAACTGCCCCGCAACGAACGGGAAGCGCTCGCGCTGTGCGTGTGGTCCGGCGTGTCGTACGCCGACGCCGCCGGCGTGCTCGGCATCGCCGAGGTCAGCGTCCGGGCCAGGGTCAGCAAGGCGAAGGCCCGGCTGACCCGCAGGCTGGGCGCCGCGCCGGTCGTCGCCGTTCCCGCGCTCACCCTGGAGGACCGATGAACCACGCACTCCCCCCGACCCGGGACGTTCCGCCCCGTCGCCGGGCGCAGATCCGCGCGCGGCTGGAGCAGGAGGTGACCGGCGGTCGCCGCGCCGTCCGGTTCGCGCCCCTGCTCACGGCCGGTGTCGCGGCGGCGGCCGTGGTCGCCCTGGTCGCGGTCGTGGTGCCGGCGCGGCAGGGTGGCGAGGGGACCGCGGCGAGCCAGGTGGTGGTGACGACCACGACGTCCGCCGCGCCGGCCGGGCCGCCGGTGGTGCCGGGGTTGTCCGCCGAACGCATCGGCGAGATCGAGCGGGGCTGCATGGAGAGCACGCTGCGGCCCGGCAAGGCGGTGCTGCACCAGTACGTCACCGACGACGTCGGCGCGTTCGCCCTGCTCTACACGTCGAGCGAGCAGGTGGGCTGCACCGTCGACGGTCCGGTGATGCCGTACAACGCGGCCGCCCGGCTGGTCTGGGACTCGGCGTGGCTGCCCGGCGTGCTCGCGCTCGACGAGGTGGCCTCGTCGAACGGCGGTGCGGGCGGCAAGGCGGAGTACGCCGACCAGTTGGGCTACGACCTGGCGGTGGGACGGGTGACGGACCAGGTCGCCAAGGTCGTCTACCTGCACGGCGGCCGGTCGGTGGAGGCGCGGTTGGCCAACGGCACGTTCGTGGCCCGCATCGCGCACCCGGCCGACTGGGACATGCCGGAGGGGTGGGACCGGCTCGGGGTCGTCCACGCCTATGACGCGCAGGGCGCGTTGCTCGGCGAGTGGCGCGACCAGTGGGACCCGACCAAGTGCTGGGTGCGCCCGGACGGGGTGATCGTGGCGGGTGCGCGCGACCTCGACCCGGCGACGTGCGCGCCGGCGGTGGCCTGGCGGTAGCCGGGACCGGGGTGTGCCGTCGCGCTACGCCGGCGCCACGCCCCGGTACGGCAGGGTCTGGCTGTAGACGATGTTCGTGGTCGTGCTGCCGAAGCCGGTCAGGTCGTTGACCACCTGCTCCAGGTGCGGCATGGACGTGGCGGCGACCTTGAGCGTGTAGCAGTCGTCGCCCGTGGTGCGCAGGCACTCCAGGATCTCGGGGCGGTCGGCGAGCAGCGCGTGCAGCGGCTCGTGGCGGTTGCCCGGGTACTTCAGGCGGACGACGGCGAGCACGGCGTAGCCGACCTTGGCCAGGTCGACCTCGGCCCGGTAGCCGGTGATCACGCCGGCGGACTCCAGCCTGCGGACGCGTTCGGTGGTCGCCGAGGCGCTCAGGTTGACCCGGCGGCCCAGCTCGCTGAGCGCGATCCGGCCGTCGCGTTGCAGCTCGGCGAGGATGGACCAGTCGGTCGGATCGAGGTTCCCGGTCATGGGCGGACTTTACCGTGGAATTTGCGGTGGAAGCCGCCTCAGGCAGGGGGAAGTCTCTTCAGGATCGCCGGGATTCCGCATAGCGTTGGCGCCGTGCAGATCGGTGTGAACGTCCCGAACTTCGGGCCGGGCACCTCGCCGGACGTGCTGCGGGACTGGGCGCGGACGGTCGAGGGCCTCGGCTTCGACCTCTTGATGGTGTCCGACCACGTGGCCGTCACGCCGGACGTGGCCGAGCAGTACCCGGCCCCGTTCTACGAGCCGTTCACCGCGCTGGCGTGGCTGGCCGGGGTGACGTCGCGGATCCGGCTCGGCACCACCGTGCTCGTGCTGCCCTACCGGCACCCGTTGCTGGTGGCGCGGATGGCGGCGAACGTGAACGAGCTGTCCGGCGGTCGGTTCGTGCTCGGCGTCGGCGTGGGGTGGGCGCGGCAGGAGTACGAGGCGCTGGGTGTGCCTTTCGCCGAACGCGGCCGGTTGACCGACGAGGGTCTGCGGGTGGTGCGGGAGGCGTGGCGCGACGAGTCGGACTACCGGGCCGGGCGGATCCCGATCTGGGTGGGCGGGCACTCCGACGCGGCGCTGCGGCGGGCCGTTCGGCTCGGGGACGCGTGGCACAGCTTGCGGCTCACGCCTTCGGGGTACCGGGAGGCGTTGGCGCGGTTGAAGGTCATCGCGGAGGCGGAGGGGAAACCGTTGCCCGCCTTGACCCCCCGCGTTCTGCTGCACATCACGTCCGACGAGTTGGGGCCGGAGCGGCGGTTGGGCGAGGGCACCGTGGCGCAGGTCCTGGGCGACCTGGCGGAGTTGCGGTCGTCCGGCGCGGCGGCCGTGGTGCTGGACCCGTTCGTCGGGGATCCGCAGGAGACCGTCCACCCCGAAGTCGCGTGGCACGCTTTGGCCACGGTGCGAAAGGAGTTCCGATGAGCTTGCACAGGGCGATCGAGCTGGCGGCGGAGGCGCGCGCGTCGGGCAACCCGCCGTTCGGGTCGTTGTTGGTGGGGCCGGACGGCGCGGTGTTGATGGAGGAGCGCAACACCAGCCTGACGGACGACGACATCACCGCGCACCCGGAGCTGAAGCTGGCGCGGTGGGCGGCGCGGTCGCTCGCGCCGGAGGTGGCGGCCGGGACGACGATGTTCACCAGCTGCCAGCCGTGCGGGATGTGCGTGGGCGCGATCGAGCGGTCGGGGCTGGGGCGGGTGGTGTTCGCGTTGTCGACCGAGCAGCTGAACGCGCTGAAGCCGGGTGGCGGCTTCGCGCCCGTGCCGCAGGAAGGGCCGGCGCTGCTGGCGGAGGCGACCGTTCCGGTGGAGGGCTACTACCGGTAGTGACGGCGTCCTGAACGTTGAATTCGGGGGTCTTGAGCGTCCGACACGCGGGTTCCGGGCGTTCGAGACGCGCGGGCGGGGGTGGTGGTTGGGCCGTTCGGGTGCCCAACTGGAACGAATCAGCTTCGTGCGCGGATGGGGTTCACAGACGGTGTGCGGTTCGCTACCTTGGGATCTGGGAGCGCTCCCAGCCCTGTACTCGGTCATCCTCAACGTGGAGGACTCACACACATGACCTTCCGACGCGGTACCCGATCGGTGATCGGCGTCTTCAGCTCGGTCCTCGCGGTCCTCGCGGCCAGCGTCGTCACCCTGGTGGGCGCATCAGGCGTCGCGAGCGCGCACGGCTCGGTCACCGACCCGCCGTCGCGCAACTACGGCTGCTTCCAGCGCTGGGGCAGCGACCACCTGAACCCGAACATGGGTCAGACGGACCCGATGTGCGCGCAGGCCTGGAAGGCCGACCCGAACGCGATGTGGAACTGGAACGGCCTCTACCGCAACGGTGTCGGCGGCAACCACCAGGGCGCCCTGCCGAACGGCCAGCTGTGCAGCGGTGGCCTGGCCGAGAGCGGCCGCTACCGGGCGCTCGACGCGGTCGGCGCGTGGAACACCGCCACCAAGCCGCGCCAGTTCACCCTGACCATCACCGACCAGGCGCGGCACGGCGCGGACTACCTGCGCATCTACATCACCCGCCAGGGCGTCAACACCGCGACCACGCCGCTGCGCTGGAGCGACCTGGAGCTGGTCACCTCGACCGGTCGCTACGGCACCACGGGCCTCTACCAGGCCCAGGTCAACGCGGGCAGCCGCACCGGCCGCCACGTGGTGTTCACGATCTGGCAGGCCAGCCACATGGACCAGGCCTACTACCTGTGCAGTGACGTGAACTTCCAGTAGGACCTGCCGGCAACAACCCCGGTAGCGCAGTGGGAACGAGCACACGGGTGCGGCGAACCAGCCCGCGCCCGTGTGCTCACCCGCGTCAGCCGAGGTTCGTGGTCGCCCAGAACGCCTCGCCGTCGCCGGAGACCTCGGCCGCGTCGGCGCTGTGCGGCAGGAACGCCGACTCACCGCCGCGCAGCGCGACCTCGTCACCGCCGCGCCTGACGACGACGGAACCCTTGGTGCACAACAGGAGCTGTGGGCCGGCACCGGGCAGCACGGCGCCCGGCCGCACGGCGTGCAGGCGGAACTCGGGGTCGGGCGTCCGGTAGGTCCTCACCGGGCCGTCGCCCTCGCCGTCGAGCACGGCCGCGGGCCCGCTCTCGTGGTCCACCAGCGACAGCACCGCGGGCACGTCGACCGGTTTGGTGGTCAGGCCCGCGCGCAGCACGTTGTCGGAGTTCGCCATCAGCTCGACGCCCGTGCCGCGCAGGTGGGCGTGCAGCACCCCCGCGCCCACGTAGACACCCTGCCCCGGCCGCAGCTTCACCGCGTTGAGCAGCAACGCCGCCACCACGCCCGCGTCCTCCGGGTAGACCTCGGCCAGTGCCGCGACGTGCGCCAGCGCGGGCACGCGCGCCGCGGCCGTCGCCACCTCCGCGACCAGGGCCGCGTCCGCGGTCTGCAACGCCCAGCGCAGCGCTCCCCACGTGTGGCAGACCGACAGCTCGGCCCGCATCGGGGCCAGCGACGGCAGGCCCAGCTCGTCCAGCAGCGCCGCGGTCTCGTCAGGGCGGCGGAAGCCGGACAGCGTCTCGAACTCGGTCAGCGCCACCAGGACCTCCGGCTTGGGCCGGTCGTCGCGGTAGCCGTGCTCGGCGAACCCGACCGCGGCCTGCTCGCGGTTCGGGTGCACCTGCAACGACAGCGGCGCGTCCACGGCCAGCACCTTGAGCAGGAACGGCAGCCGCGGCCCGAACGCGGCCAGGCCGGCCGGCCCGAGCAGGCCGGCGGGGTTGGCGGCGAGGTAGGCGTCCAGCGGCACGTCGCAGTCGGCCAGCCGGGACGGGTCGTCGGGGTGCGCGCCGACCCACAGCTCGGCCTGCGGCACGGCGCTGGGCGACGGTTCGCCGCGCAGCTCGGCCAGCGCGGTCCGCGAACCCCAGTGGTACTCCCGGACGGTGGTGTCCAGCTTGCGCACGGTGTGTCCTCAGATTCCCACGGGCACGGACGGGACGCGGTCGTCCGCGAGCAGCGCCGCGGCCCCGATCAGTCCCGAGTCGACGCCCAACGTCGCCGGGAGCACGTCGACCCGGCGCATGAACGCCAGCCCCGCGTAGTCCGCGAGCGGCTGCGTGATGGCGGGTTCGAGCAGGTCCCAGGCCTGCGCGACCCCACCGCCGATGACCACGCGGTCGACCTCGCACAACGCGGAGGCGACCGTGATGACCTGGGCGACCGCCGCGCCGGAACGGCGGAACGCCGCCGCCGCGGTCGGGTCGCCCACCCTGGCCGACGCGGCGAGCGCGACGCCGTCCGCCGTGCCCCCGAGCGGCTGCCAGCCCTGCTCCAACGCCCAGCGCACCATCGACGGGCCGCTGGCGAAGGCCTCGGAGCAGCCGTTCGCGCCGCAGCCGCACAGCGGGCCGGTCGGGTCGACCACGAAGTGGCCGACGTGGCCCGCGTTGCCGGTGGCGCCGAAGTGCGGCCGGCCGGCGAAGACGAACCCGCCGCCGATGCCGGTGGACACGACCATGCCGAGCAGGCACCCGCTGCCGCGGCCGTTGCCGTGGTGGTACTCGGCCAGCGCCATGCACAGCGCGTCGCCGCCGAGCCGGACCGGCAGGCCGGGCAGCAGCTCGCCGACGCGGGCGGTGATCGGGAAGTCGCGCCAGCCCGGGATGTTGACCGGGCTGATCGTGCCGGTGCGCAGGTCCATCGGCGCGGCCGAGGCGATGCCCGCGCCGAGCACGGTGCGGTCCGGGGCGGCGGCGAGGAGTTCGTCGAGAACTCCCGCGAGGCCGCCCCAGACCGCCTCCGCGTCACCCGCGGGCGTCGCCGTGGTGCGGCGGGCCAGGACGGTGCCGTCGGACTCGACCAAGGCCGCGGCGAGCTTGGTGCCGCCGATGTCGATGGCGACCGCGACCGGGTCGAGTGCTTGCCCCATGGGACTTAGTTAAGCGGTTAAGCAAAGTTTCGTCAAGAGGCGTTGACAGCAGCGCTGAAGCGGTTCATCTCACGCTGCGCGGGACGTCAGAGGTGCCGTTCGATCTCGGTCAGCTCGTCGGCCTCGAACGCCAGGTTCGCCGTCGCGGCCACGTTGTCCTCCAGCTGCTTCACGCTGGAGGCGCCGATCAGCGCGGAGGTCACGTTGCGCAGCACCCATGCGATCGCCAGCTGCGCCAGCGTCTGCCCGCGCCGCTTCGCGATCTCGTCGAGCGCGCGCACCTTCGCCAGCGTCGCGTCGTCCAGGTTGGACGCCGAGAGGAACGGCGAGGCGCCCGCCGCGCGCGAACCCGCCGGCACGCCGTCGAGGTAGCGGTCGGTCAGCACGCCCTGCGCCAGCGGCGAGAACGCGATGCTGCCCGCGCCGACCTCGGCCAGCACGTCCAGCAGGCCGTCCTCGACCCACCGGTTGAACATCGAGTACGACGGCTGGTGGATCAGCAGCGGCGTGCCCAGCTCGCGCAGCACCCGGGCCGCTTCCGCGGTCTGCTCCGCCGAGTAGTTCGAGATGCCGGCGTACAGCGCCTTGCCCGAGCGGACGACGTGGTCCAGCGCGCCCATCGTCTCCTCGATGGGGGTGTCCGGGTCGGGCCGGTGGTGGTAGAAGATGTCGACGTAGTCCAAGCCCATCCGCGCCAGCGACCGGTCCAATGAGCTGACCAGGTACTTGCGGGAGCCCCACTCGCCGTACGGGCCGTCGAACATGTGGTAGCCGGCCTTGGAGGACACCAGGATCTCGTCGCGGTACGGCCGGAAGTCCGCCGCGAACAGCCGGCCGAAGTTCTCCTCGGCGCTGCCGGGCGGCGGCCCGTAGTTGTTGGCCAGGTCGAAGTGCGTCACGCCGAGGTCGAACGCGCGGCGCAGGATGGCCCGCTGGCCGTCGAGGTGCTTGTCGTGCCCGAAGTTGTGCCACAGGCCGAGCGACACGGCGGGCAGCTTGAGCCCGCTGCGGCCGGACCGGCGGTAGGGCATGGCGTCGTACCGCGACTCGGCGGCGTGGTGGGTCATGGGGATCCTTCTATCGGGTGCTCTCCCGCGCGATGAGCGTGGGCTTGGGCGACCAGCGCTCGGCGACCTCGACGCCCTCGATCAGCTCCAGCACCGACTCGGCGACCGTGACGCCGAACTGGTGCACGTCCACGCTCATCGTGGTCAGGGCGGGTGACGCGAGCCGGCACAGCGACGAGTCGTCCCACGCCACCAGGCTGAGCCGGTCGGGCACGGCGACGCCGAGTTCCTTGGCGACGTTGAGGCCCGCCACGGCCATCACGTCGTTGTCGTAGAGGATCGCGGTCGGCGGCTCCGGGGAGTCGAGCAGCGCGGTGGTGAGCTTCGCCCCCGACTCCTCGGAGTAGTCGCCCTCCAGCACGACGGGCTCGATGCCCGCCTCCGCGCAACCCTCGAGCAGCGCGGCGGTGCGCGCCCTGGTGTGCAGCAGCGTGGTCGGGCCGCTGACCCGGGCGATGCGCCGGTGCCCGAGGTCGAGCAGGTACGCCAACGCCTCCCGCACGGGGCCCGCGTCGTCGGTGCGCACCGCGGGCACGGCCAGCTCGTCCGGCTCGCCCACGTACAGCGCGGGCAGGCCCATCTCGCGCAGCACCGCCGGCCGGTGGTCGTCCACCGTGCGGTTGACGACCACGACCGCGTCGACCAGGCCGCGCGCCGCCCACCTGCGGTAGGCGGCGATCTCCGCGTCCTCGGCGCCCACGACGTGCAGCAGCACCGACCGGTCGCCCTCGGCGAGCCGCTCCTCGATGCCCGCGATGAACTCCATGAAGAACGGCTCCGCGCCCAGCAGCCGCGCGGGGCGGGCCAGGACCAGGCCGACGGCGCCGGTCGAACCGGTCGTCATGTCCGCACCGCGCACAGGTCGTTGGCCGAGCGCAGCACCAGCGGACCGGTCAGCGCGGCCGGGTCGGCCAGCTCGGCCGCGGTCCGGACCAGGAACGAGTGCGTGCCGCCGGCGGGCAGGGTGACCAGGGTGTCGTCGACGACGGCGTCCTCGGCGACCCGGTCGGCCAGCAGCGCGACGTCACGGGCGAAGGAGGACGCGGTGACGTCCACCCGGTACCCGCCGTCCACCCGCCGCACCTCGGCGGTCAGCGGCGCGGGGTCGTAGGCCAGCTCCAGGTCCTCGCGGAACAGGTGCGCGGTGCGCGCTTCGGCCGTGCTCACCACCAGCACCTCCCCCTTCGGGTCGCCCGGCGTGATCAGTTCGGCCGCCAGGTCGAGCCGCGCCACCGACCTCGCCGGCACGTCGAGCGGGAGTTTAGCCGCCGCGAGCACCTCGCCCGTGAACGTCTGGCGCTCCAGCGCGACGTCGCCGGTCCAGGCCTCGTCGGTGTCGTTGACCGCGATGAGCGCGTCCACCCCGTCACGCGGCTGGACGGTCAGCAGGCGTGGCGCGAAGGCGTGCTTGAGCGCGTAGTACAGCGGCTTGAGCCGCTCCTCGCCGTCGATCGCGGCCCACGAGGTCACCGGCCAGCAGTCGTTGAGCTGCCACACCAGCGCGCCCGCCGTGCGGGGCCAGTGCGAGCGGAAGTGCTCGACGCCGAACGCGACCGCGCGAGCCTGGTTGAGCTGGGTCGCCCAGTGCCAGTCCGGGAACTCCGCCGGCGCGGGCAGGTGCGGCGCGAGGCCGCGGTCGAGCTTGCCGTTGCCGTCCTCGGCCTTCTGGTGCAGCAGGAACGCGGGCGAGGTCGGCGTCATCGGCTCGTCGTGCACCCACTTGGTGAGCGTCGCCCAGGTCGGCGGGCCCTGGAAGCCGAACTCCGAGCAGAACCGCGGGGTGTGGTCGCGGTAGTGGGTGTAGTCGATCCGGTTCCAGACCTCCCACTCGTGGCGCGTGCCGTGGGTGTCCTCGTTCGGGTGGAGCTCGCCCGGGCTGTACGGGCTGCCCGGCGAGTAGTGCCGGGTCGGGTCGAGCTCGGCGACGATCTTCGGCAGCAGGTCGGTGTAGAAGCCGAGGCCCCAGGTGCGGCCCTGCAGCTGCTCCGCCCAGCCCCAGTCGGCGAAGCCCCACAGGTTCTCGTTGTTGCCGTTCCACAGCGCCAGGGACGCGTGCGAGGTCAGGCGGGCGACGTTCTCGCGCGCCTCGGCCTCGACCTCTTCCCACAGCGGCGATTCCTCGGCGTACGCGGCGCAGGCGAACAGGAAGTCCTGCCACACCAGCACGCCGCGCTCGTCGCAGACGTCGTAGAAGTCCTCGGTCTCGTAGATGCCGCCGCCCCAGATGCGGAGCATGTTCATGTTGGCGTCGACGGCCTGGTCGACCCGGTGGGCCAGGCGGTCGCGGGTGACGCGGGTGAGGAAGTGGTCGTCCGGGATCCAGTTGGCGCCCTTGGCGAACACCGGCTTGCCGTTGACGACGAACGTGAACGGCGTGCCGACCTCGTCGGGCGTCGTGTCGACGGTGATGGTGCGGAAGCCGACGCGGCGGTCGGCGCGGTCGACGTCCTCGCCGCCGGACTGGAGGATGACGGCCAAGTCGTAGAGGGGGTGGTCGCCGTAGCCCACGGGCCACCACAGGTCGACGTCCGGCACCTCGACGGTCACCACGGCGGAGTCGCCCTCGACCCGGACGCGCTGCTCGACGCCGGCCACGGTCGCGATCGCGGTCAGGTCGGTGTCGCCGGCGCGGTCGACCTCGACGTGCACCTCGACCCGGCCCGTGCCGTCCGCGTCCACCGTGACGAGCGGGCGCACCCGCGCCAGGCGCGCCTCGGTCCAGCGCTCCAGCCGCACCGGCTTCCAGATGCCCGCGGTCTGCAGGTCCGGGCCCCAGTCCCAGCCGAACGAGCAGGCCATCTTGCGCAGGGCGTTCATCGGGTGCGGGTAGGCGCGGTCGCGCCGGCCCAGCTTCTCCTCCTGCTCCTCGGCGTAGGCCAGGGCGGAGTGGAAGGTGACGACGAGGTCGTTCGCGCCGTCCTTGAGGTGCTCGCGCACGTCGAAGCGGTACGAGCGGAACATGTTCGCCGTGTGGCCGAGGACGTGGCCGTTGAGCTCGACCGTGGTGACGGTGTCGAGGCCGTCGAAAGCGATCTCGACCTTCTCGCCGGGCTTCGCGGCCTCGGCCTCGAAGGTCAGCTCGTAGCGCCAGTCGGCGCGGTGCATCCAGGCCAGCTCGGCCTCGTTGGTGTCCAGGTAGGGCTCGGGGATCAGGCCCGCCGCGAGGAGGTCGAGATGAGTGCTGCCGGGCACGGCGGCGGGCACCGAGCGGTCGGCGACGACCGCCGGGATCGGCCCACCCACCGCGCTCAGGCGCCACCCGTCGTGCAAGGTCGTGCGAATCATCGTTCCTCTTTTCGGGCGGTGGCGGTGGGTTTCTGCCGTGTGACGTTCAAGGTATGGCGATTCTTACGCCAGCAACTAAAGTAAGTCAACGAGGTTCACCACCAGAGAGGAAGACCACAAGTGGCAGACGTGACGCACCTGCGGGCCGCGGGTGTGAGCCTGGTGCTCGACTTCTCCGGGAGCACCCTCCCCCGGGTCCGCCATTGGGGCGCTGACCTGGGCGAACTCACCTCGGCGGAGTTGGCCGCGGTGCTGGTCGCGCAGTCTCCGCACCCCATCGGCTTCTCGGTCGACGGCGCGGTGGACGTGGCCGTGCTGCCGGAGCAGTCGGCGGGCTGGCTGGGCACGCCGGGAATCGTCGGCAACCGGGGCGGGCGGGACTTCTCGACCGCGTTCCGCGTGGTGTCGGTGGACGGTCCCGCGGTCCGCGCGGTGGACGAGGTCGCCGGGCTCGGGCTGGAACTGGTCATCGAGCTGACGCCGTCCGGGCTGGTGCGGCAGCGGGCCGTGCTGACCAACACCGGGTCGTCCGACTTCGCCGTGGACGCGGTGAACCTGACCCTGCCCGCGCCGCCGCAGGCGGTCGAGCTCCTGGACTTCACGGGGCGCTGGACGCGGGAGCGCAGCCCGCAGCGCACGGCGTGGAACCACGGCCTGCACGTGCGCGAGAACCGGACCGGTCGGACCGGCTACGACTCGGCGTACCTGCTCGCCGCGGGCACCGCCGGGTTCGGCAACCGCTCGGGCGAGATCTGGGCCGTGCACACGGCCTGGTCGGGCAACCACCGGACGTTCGCCGAGAAGAACTACCACTCCGTGTCCCTGCTCGGGTCGGGTGAGCTGCTGCTGTCCGGCGAGGTCGTGCTGGGGCCCGGCGAGTCGTACACCTCGCCGTGGCAGTACGCGTCGTACGGGCGAGGGCTGGACGAGGTGTCGGCGCGGTTCCACCGGCACCTGCGCTCGCGCGCGTCGCACCCCTCCTCGCCCCGGCCGGTCGTGGTGAACACCTGGGAGGCCGTGTACTTCGACCACGACCTGGGCCGGCTGAAGGCGTTGGCGGACGCCGCCGCGTCGGTCGGCGGGGAGCGGTTCGTGCTGGACGACGGCTGGTTCGGGTCGCGGCGCGACGACCGGCGCGGCCTCGGCGACTGGTACGTCTCCGACGAGGTGTGGCCGGACGGGCTCGGGCCGCTGACCGACCACGTGACCGGGTTGGGCATGCAGTTCGGCATCTGGGTCGAGCCGGAGATGGTCAACCCGGACTCGGAGCTGGCCCGGGCGCACCCGGACTGGATCATGGCGGCGGGCGACCGGCTGCCCGGCACGGCACGGCACCAGCAGGTGCTCGACCTGGCCAGGCCGGAGGCGTTCGCGCACATCCTGGAGCGGCTGGACGCGCTGCTCACCGAGTACCCGGTGTCCTACCTGAAGTGGGACCACAACCGGGACCTGGTGGACGCCGGGCACCGGCCGACCGGCCGGGCGGGGGTGCACGGCCAGACGGCGGCCGTCTACCGGCTGCTGGACGAGCTGCGGCGGCGACACCCCGGCGTGGAGATCGAGTCGTGCTCGTCCGGCGGCGGGCGGGTGGACCTGGAGATCCTGGAGCGCACGGACCGGGTGTGGGTGTCGGACTGCATCGACGCGCTGGAGCGGCAGTCGATGCAGCGGTGGACGAACGCGCTGATCCCGTTGGAGCTGATGGGGACGCACGTGGGCTCGGGGACGTCGCACACCACGCACCGGCAGCACCCGATCGACTTCCGGGCGGGCACGGCGCTGTTCGGCCACTTCGGCATCGAGTGGGACCTGACCGCGGCGTCGGAGTCGGACCTGGAGCGGCTGCGGTCGTGGGTGGCCCTGTACAAGGAGCTGCGGCCGCTGCTGCACTCCGGCGTGTCGGTGCACGGCGACCACCCGGACCCGGCGATCGAGGTGCACGGGGTGGTGGCGGAGGACGGGTCGGACGCCGTGTTCGCGATCGTCGCGCTGGCCACGTCCCGGCTCTACCCGCCGGGGCCGGTGCGGCTGCCGGGCCTGTCCGCGGACCGGACGTACCACGTGCGCCCGTTGGCGCCCGGCGACGTGCCCGACGGCAACGCCGACAACTGGGGCGTGCGCCTGCCGTGGTGGCAGGACGGCGTGACGCTGCCGGGCCGGGTGCTCGACACGGCGGGCGTGCAGGCTCCCGTGCAGCACCCGGAGCGGTTGGTGCTGGTGCGGGCCACGGCGGTCTAGCGGCGCGTGCCGCGCGACGGCCGTCCGCCTGGGCGGCCGTCGCGGTCGTCGGCTCGGCGGACGCAGGTCTGGTAGCGCTCCCAGAACGTGCGCTACGGTCGGCGGACCGAAGCGTCGGTCCCGGTCGTGAGCGTCACCGGGGCGAGGACCGACCGGACCGCCGGCGGCGCGCCCTCCCGCCCTGACCGACCGGGGAACGACCCAGTGAACCCTCGCACCACGCTGGCCGCCGTCGCGGTCCTGCTCTCGGCCGTCGCCTGCGGCGGGCCCGCCGAGAGCCCGTCCGGCCCGACCTCCGACGGCTCGTCGCGACCGGCCACCGCGCCCGCGGTCGGGCCGTCGCGGGGCGGCCCGCTGGACGGCGCCGACCCGTGCGACCTGCTCACCAAGGCCGAGGCCGAGCAGGTCACCGGCGCGCAGACCGCCGAGCCGGTGGTGGAGCAGCTCGGTTCGGCGCGGGTGTGCAACTTCTCGCCCCGGCAGGCCCTGCTGGGTGTGGGCATCCGGACCACGTCCGGGCTGGACCAGGTCCAGTCGAGCGGCAACGTGGTGCAGGAGCAGGTGATCGGCCGCCACCAGGCCAAGCAGGCCGTGGGCGCGACCGGCAGCTGCGGGATCTTCATCGGCGTCACGGCGTCGTCCCGGGTCGACGTGGTGCTGAACTCGGGCAGCCCGGCCGAGGACCCGTGCCCGATGGCGATGCGGGTCGCCGAACTGGTCGAGCCCCGGCTGCCCTGACGCGATCAGGCGCCCAGCCTCACGACGACCGCCGACGGCGTGGCGCCGCTGTGGGTGGCACGCAGCACCCCTCGTTCCGCGTGCCACTCGAAGGCCCACTCCGGTGACGCCACCGGGAACACCGGGGACACCGCGACGTCCCGGCCGCGCAGGTGCGGCACGGGCAGGTCCGCGGCCGGTGGCGCGTCGGGCAGCCGCCACGCGGTCACGTAGCTGTTCGCCGGCGCGCGCAGCCCCTGCGCCACCCACGCGCCGGCGCGGCCGGTCAGGCCGAGCGGCCAGAACGGGACCGACGTGGCGATCTCCGGCCGCAGTCCCTTGTGGACCGAGACCGCCTCGGCGACCAGAGCCCGTTGCGACGGGTCCATGAGGTCGACCCGGCCGGCCAGGTACAGGCGACCCAGCACGCCGGTGGCCAAGGTGAACGCGGCCTCCGACGGCGTCATCCCCGGCTGCGCGTACGCCCAGTTCCCGGCCTGCTCCGGCAGCACCGACGCGGGCGCGGCGGCGGCGATCGGCGGGTACAGCAACGGGTTCTGCTGGTCCGAAGTCGACTGCAGGTGCAGCCGCGACAGCATCGCGTAGTCCATCCGCATGGCCCCGGACGCGCAGTTCTCCAGCAGCAGCCCCGGGTGCCGGGCCAGCAGCGCGTCCAACCAGGCCAGGTGCGCCCGGTTGTGCCCGAGCAGGCCGTCACCCGGCGCCACCCCGCCGACGTCGGTGCCCGCGCCGGGCATGATGTTGTAGTCCAGCTTGACGTACCCGACGCCGAACTCCTCGACCAGCCGGTCGACCACCTCGTCCACGTGCCGGACCGCGGCCGGGTGCCGGAAGTCCAGGTGGAAGCGGCCGTGCTCGCCCACCCGCGCGCCCTGGCGCTGGAAGAACGCCTCGTCCGGCAACGACCGGGCCAGCGCCGACCGCACGCCGACGACCTCGGGCTCCAGCCAGATGCCGGGCACCATCCCGCGCTCCCGGATCCGGTCGGCGACCTCGCCGAAGCCGTTCGGGAACCGGGTCCGCGACGGCCGCCACTCGCCGACGCTGTCCCACCACTTGCCGTCCTCGTCGTACCACCCGGCGTCGACGCAGAAGTAGTCCGCGCCCACCTCGGCCGCCGCGTCGATCAGCGGCAGCAGCTTCTCGGTGGTCGGGTCGCCCATGAGGGTGTTCATGTAGTCGTTGAAGATCACCGGCAGCTCGGGCGCGCGCCGGTTGCGCAACGTCGCCCGCCGCTGCCGCGTCAACGCGCCGATCGCCTCGTCCACGCCGCCGGCGGCGATCGCCACCGACACGGGCACGGTGGTGAAGCCGTCGCCCTCGGACACCACGCGACCCCACTGGTGCTCGCCGTCGCTGGGCCCCAGCAGCGCCAGGTACGCGCCGGCGACGGTCTCCCCCACCTCGAAGTGCCACGCGCCGTTGTGCTCGATCTGCCACGCGAGGGCCCAGCTGTCGTCCCGCGCCACCAGCACGCCGGTCGGCAGGTGCTCGCCCGTGGACCACGAGCTGCGCGAGGTCAGCGCGAACCGGCTGCGCGACGCGTGGTGGTGCACGGTCGGGTCCATCGCCACCAAGCCGGCCTCGCGCAGCGGCGTGCGGTGCCAGCGCGACTCGGCGACCCAGTCGGAGTCGGCGTGCACGAGGTCGACCTCGTCCACCGAACGGCCGCTGTCCACCAGGAACGCCCCGGTGGACAGCGACGTCACGGCCTGGAGGTGGGCCGGCTCGCCCTCGACCTCCACCTCGGTCCACGTCCGCACCGCGGGCACGCCGGCGACGCCCTGGAACACCGACGTCACCACCAGCCCGCTCACCGGGTCGTGCTGCACGACCCGCAGCTCGTCCGCGGACGCGGTGTGCGAGCGGTGGCGCAGGCGGGCGCCGATCGCGGTGTCGGCGTAGCGGTGGCTGCCGGGGAACCGGCCGTGCCCGATGGCCTGGACCTCGACCAGCGGCACCCCGATCCCCTCGACCGGCCCGTCGGGGCGCAGCGAGAGCAGGCTCACCGGACGGTCGTCCCCGTGCGTGAGCAGCAGCCTGATCGCGCCGGTGGACCAGGTGACCGTCATTTCGCGACTTCCTCCCACGCCCCGGTGTTGTGGTCGTACGCGGCGGCGGCGCCGGCCCGTTCCACGTCCGCCGGGTCGATCTCGACGGCACGGCCGCGCGCCTCGGGGTTCGGCGCGGCGGAGGCGAGGATCTTGGTGTACGGGTGCTGCGGGTTGAGGATCACCTCGTCGGCCGGTCCCCGTTCGACCACGCGCCCCTTGTAGAGCACGAGGATGTCGTCGGAGAAGTGCCGCGCGGTGGCCAGGTCGTGCGTGATGTAGAGGACGGCCAGGTTCTCCTCGCGCTGCAACCGGGCCATCAGGTTCAGCACGCCCAGCCGGATGGAGACGTCCAGCATCGACACCGGTTCGTCGGCCACCACGACCTTCGCGCCCGGCGCCAGCGCCCGCGCGATCGCCACCCGCTGGCGCTGGCCGCCGGACAGCTCGTGCGGTCGCCGCCCGGCGACGTCTCGGCCGGGCAGGGACACGCGCTCCAGCAGCTGCACGACGTCGTCCCAGCCATGCGGCCGGCCGTGCAGCTTCAACGGCCGCGCCAGGTGGTGCTCGATGGTGTGGAACGGGTTCAGCGACGCGAACGGGTCCTGGAACACCATCTGCACGTTGTCCCGGTACGCGCGTTCGGGCACCTTCGCGCCGTCCGGTCCGGTGAGCGTGATCGCGCCGCCGCTGGGCTTCTCCAGCCGGGCGATCATCCGGGCGATGGTGGACTTGCCCGAGCCGGACTCGCCGACCAGCGCGACCGTGCGGCCGGGCGTGAGGGTGAACGAGACGTTGTCCACCGCGCGCAGCCGCACCCGCCGCAGGCCGACCCGGACGTGGAAGTCCTTGACCAGCTCGCGCGCTTCCAACGTGGTCATCGAACGCCTCCGGACGGGGTGGGCTCGCCGGACCGGTCGACCGGCGTCAGCTGCTCGCCGGAGCGGACGAACGAGCCGCGTTCGCCGGTCAGGCTGGGGAACGAGTCGAGCAGCTGGCGGGTGTAGGGGTGCGCGGGCTGCTCGAACATGTCCTGCGCGGTGGCGTACTCGACGACCTCGCCGTCCTTCATCACGGCGATGCGGTCGGCGAGTTCGAGCAGCAGCGGCAGGTCGTGGGTGATGAACAGGACGGCGAAGCCGATCTCGTCGCGCAGCCGCAGGATCTCGCGCAGGATGCCGCGCTGCACGACGACGTCCAGCGCGGTGGTCGGCTCGTCCATGATCATGACCTGCGGGTCGAGCAGCAGCGCCATGGCGATCATCACGCGCTGCCGCATGCCGCCGGACAGCTCGTGCGGGAAGGAGCTGAGCCGCCGCACGTCGACGCCGACCAGCTTGAGCACCTCCTCGCACTTGGCCTTGCGCTGGGCCTTGGTCATCTCCGGGCGGTGCGTGGTGAGCACGTCGTCGAGCTGCGCCCGGACCGTGATGACGGGGTTGAGCGCGTTCATCGCGCCCTGGAACACCATCGACAGCTTCGACCAGCGGAACGCCCGCAGCTCGCCCGGCGTGAGCGCGAGCACGTCGATGTCGCCGCCCTCGCGGTCGTGGAACGTGACCGAGCCGGTGGTCACCTCGGCGGGCGGCCGGTGCAGCCGGTTGATCGCGTAGGCCAGCGTCGTCTTGCCGCAGCCGGACTCGCCGGCCAGGCCGAGGATCTCACCGCGCCGCAACGTGATCGACACGTCCTTGACCGCGTGCACCGGCTTCTCCACCTGGTACACGACGGACAGGTCGTTCACGGTGAGCACCACGTCGTCGTCCGCGCGCGCCACGGGCTCGGCCGGCCGGTCGGCATCGGCCTCGGCGCGCCGGGGGATGTCGCGCAGCTTCGGGTTGATGATCTCGTCGATGCTGAAGTTGACCAGCGCCAGGCCGCAGCCGAACAGGGCGATGATCAGGCCCGGCGGGACGAACCACCACCACGCCTCGCGTTGCAGCGCGAAGCCGTTCTGGGCGTAGTAGAGCATCGTGCCGAGCGTGGAGGAGTTGGAGGCGCCCAGGCCGAGGAACGACAGGCCGGCCTCGCTGAGGATCGCGTAGATCACCGAGAACACGAACTGCGAGGCCAGCAGCGGCAGCAGGTTCGGCAGGATCTCGACGGTGATGACGCGCCACGGCTTCTCGCCGGAGACCTTGGCCGCGGCCACGTAGTCGCGGTTGCGCAGCGACAGCGTCTGGGCGCGCAGCACCCGTGCCGACGCGGCCCAGCCGGTGATCGCGAGCACCACCGCGATCGTCCACGAGCCGCGCTGGTCGGCGGGCACGAACGCGGAGATGACGATCACCAGCGGCAGGCCGGGGATCACCAGCATCACGTTGGAGAACAGGGAGAAGCCCTCGTCGACGTACCCGCCGATGTAGGCGCCGACGATGCCGAACAGGGCCGACAGGGCGGTCGCCATCACGCCGACCATCAGGCCGATGTACAGCGAGCCCCTGGTCGCGTACGCGAGCTGCGCCACGATGTCCTGGCCGGTCTGCGTGGTGCCGAGCCAGAACTCGCCGCCCGGCCCGGTCAGGCCCACGTCCCGGATCGCGTTCGGGTCGCCGACCAGGAGCGGGCCGACCAGGCCGATGAACGTGATCAGCCCGATCAGGACCAGGCCGACGCCGAGCTTGGGCGACCAGCGCGGCAGCATGGACCGCCACCCGGCCCGCCCGCGCGGAGCCTCGACGGTGACAGCACTGAGATTCGTCACGGTGTCCGTTCTCCTTCTCAGCCGCTGACGCGGGTGCGCGGGTCGATGACGGCGTAGAGCAGGTCGACCACGAGGTTCGCGCCGAGCACGGCGACCGTGATGACCAGGAAGATGCCCTGCATGAGGGCGTAGTCGTTGTTCTGCACCGCTTGCAGGAGCTTGGACCCGATGCCCGGGTAGGAGAACACCTGCTCGGTGATGATGGAGCCGGCCACCACGAACCCGAGCGAGATGGCGAAACCGGCCACGGACGGCAGCACCGCGTTGCGGGCCGCGTACTTGATCATGATCCGCGAGTCGCGCAGGCCCTTGGCCTTGGCGGTGAGCACGTAGTCCTCGGCGGTGGCGGACACCATCATGTTGCGCATGCCGAGCAGCCAGCCGCCGACCGACGAGATCACGATGGTCAGCGCGGGCAGCGTGCCGTAGTAGATCGCCGAGCCGATGAACTCGGCGTTCCAGCCGGGCGTGAGGATCACGTCGTAGCCGCCTTGCAGCGGGAACCAGCCCCACGCCGAGGACAGCAGCGCGACCAGGATCAGCGCCAGCCAGAAGTACGGCACGGCGGCCAGCACGGTGGTGGCGGGCACCAGGCCGTCGAGCCAGGTGCCGCGCCGCCAGCCGACGAACGCGCCGAGGACGATGCCGAGGGCGAACGACAGGAACGTCGCGATGCCGACGAGCATCAGGGTCCACGGCAGGGCTTCCGAGATGATCTGGGACACCGGCGCGGGGAACGCGCTCACCGATATGCCCAGATCACCCCGGAACATGTTGCCCAGGTACGAGATGTACTGCTGGAAGAGCGACTCGCCGCTGTTCGTGCCGAGCAGCAGCTCGTACGCCCTGCGGGCCGATGGGTCCACGGTTCCGCCGCGTTGCGCGAGCTTCGCCATGAGGATGTCCACCGGGTTGCCCGGCATGAGCCTCGGGATGAAGAAGTTCAGCGTCAGCGCCGCCCAGAGGGCGACCAGGTAGAACGCGAACTTTCGGGCGTAGTACCTCATCGGTCCGCCTATCGCCTCGATCAGTCGTTCACTGGCCGGCCGGCTTGAGCTTCAGGTAGATCTCCGACGCCTCCGGGCGCGCCCAGACCGCCGGGAACGCGTAGAGGTCGTCCTTGGTGGGCCAGCCGGTGAACTTCTTGGCGTTGTACTCGCTGGTCGTGCCGCCGGTCAGGACCGGGATGTACGGGATCGACTCCTCGATCCTGGTCTGGATGGTGTCCAGGAAGGGCCGGCGGGCGGCGTCGTCGGTCGGGTTCACGCCCTTGAGCCCGGCGAGCGCGGCGTCGACCTGAGGGTCGGAGAACCGGGAGAAGTTCGGGTTCGCCACCTCGCCGACCTTGGCCGTGGTCGCGGTGCTGAAGAAGTAGGACGCGTTGTAGAACGGGTCGGGCGCCGGGCCCTGGTGCAGCGAGTCGATCAGCAGCTCGAACTCGCCGCGGCCACGCGCGTCGGACCACTCGTTCCAGGACAGCTGCTGCGCGGTCACCTTGATGCCGACCTTCTGCAGCTGCTGGGACATCGTGTCGACCGCGGTGATGTAGTCGGTCCAGCCGGCGACGACCTTGAGGGTCATGGTCAGCGGCTTGCCGTCCTTGGCGTAGATCCCGTCGCCGCCCTTGGCGTAGCCGGCGGCCTCAAGCAGCTGCGTGGCCTTGGCCTCGTCGGGCTGCATCGGCGCGGTCTTCTCCTTGAGCTTCGAGGAGATCTGGTCCTTGTCGCGCTCCAGCAGCGCGGCGCCCGGGGACACCTCGCTCGCGGTGTTCTCGAACGCGAGCGAGTTGATCTGGGTGCGGTTGAGGGCGTAGTAGATCGCCTTGCGCACGGCCACGTCGGTCTGCGGGCCCTGGCAGCCCAGGGCGGCGTTGGAGCAGGTGAAGAGCGCGACCTGGTTCATCGGGATGGTGATGGCCTTGTAGCCCGGGTAGTTCTTCTCGACGTCGGCGATGTCCGGGACGGGGCCGGTCTGCCAGTCGATCTGGCCGGCCCTCAGCGCGGCCTCGCCGGACTGGTTGCCCGACAGCGCCAGGTAGCGGACCTTCTTCAGGGCAGGCTCACCGGAGTGGTAGTCGGGGTTCGACTTGAGCGTGAACGCCTGGGCCTTGAACTCGTCCAGCATGAACGGGCCGGTGCCGACGGGCTCCTTGATGACGTCGGTCGCGGGGGTCGCGATGTCCTTCCACTTGTGCTCGGGGACCATGAAGATCTTGCCGAGGACCTGCGGGCCCTCCATGTAGGACGGCTCGGTGAACTTGACCGACACGTGCGTGTCGTCGACCGCGGTCGCCGTGCCCTTGTAGCCCGTGCTGTTCATGGTCGGGTTCTTGGAGACCATGTCGAGGGTGAAGACGACGTCCTTGGCGGTGAACTTCTGCCCGTCGGTCCACTTGGCGTCGTCGCGCAGCTCGATGTCGAGCTGGGTGCCGTCGGCGTTCCACTGGAAGCTCTTGCCCAGGCGGGGCCGCGGCTCGACGTCGCGGATGTTGTTGAAGAAGAACAGCGGTTCGAAGATCGTGCCCGGGCCCTCGATCAGGGTGGGCGAGAACGGGTTGAAGTTCAGCTGCCAGTCACCGGCCTGGCCGGTGTAGACGACCAGCGTGTCCTTGTTCGCGTCACTGCCGGCGCTCGATCCACCACACGCGGTCGCCAGCATGGCGACCGCGGCCAGGCCGGCCGCCGCCATGCGCGCCCGTGAGAAGCGCCTTGCCTTCAGGGACATCGTCGATTCCTCTCGTGGCCCGAGACCGGCCGCGGTCCCGCGTTGAGGCAGATTGTTAAGTCATCGAAGAAACGAAGTCAACACCTCGGCGTCATCTGCCGGTCAAGTTGCTACCCTTCGTCCGACGAACGAACTAAGACCAACGCGGGGGACCACGTGAGCGGACCGGCGCGGGCGACGCAGCATGCGAGCAGCAAGTCCGCCGTGCTGGACGTGATCCGGGCGGCGGGCACCATCAGCCGCGTCGGCCTGATCAACGCCACCGGTTTCACCGGCGCCACCATCTCGACGGTCGTCCGCAAGCTCATCGACGAGGGCCTGGTGGTCGAGACCGGGCGGGCCGAGTCGACCGGCGGCAAGCGGCGGGTCCTGCTCCAGCTCAACCACTCCTCCCGGTACGCCGTCGGCGTCCACTTGGACCACGCGGGCATCACGTACGTGCTGACCAATCTCGGTGGATCGGTCGTGGCCCGCATTTCGAGGGCGGGCGCGGGCGCGGCGGAACCGCGGACCGTGGTGGCGCGGATGGCGGCCGAGGTGAAGGGCCTGATCGACGGCGTCGGCGTCGAGCACAACCGCGTGCTGGGCCTCGGCCTGGTCTCCCCCGGACCGCTCAGCTCGGACACCGGCATGGGCCTGACCCCGCCGTCCATGCGCAAGTGGGAGGACTTCCCGCTCGCGCGCGAGCTGGAGCGGGAGACGAGCCTGCCGGTGGTGCTGGACAACGACGCCACGGCGGCGGCGCTGGGCGAGCACTGGTCGGGCGGGATCGGCGGGACGGCGATCTCGGCGGCGTTGTACATGGGCACGGGCATCGGCGCGGGTCTGATCATCAACGGCATCACCTACCGCGGCAGCAGCGGCAACGCCGGGGAGATCGGCCACATCTGCGTGGACGCGGACGGGCCGGAGTGCTGGTGCGGCGCGCGCGGGTGCGTGGAGGTGCTCGCCGGGCCGGCGGCCGTGGTGGCGGCCGCACGGGCGGACGCGGCGCTGGCCGGGTCGGCGGGGCTGACCGGGCGGTCGCGGTCGGTGTCGTCGGACTTCGCGGCGGTGAGCCGGGCGGCGCGCCGGGGCGAGCCGTCGGCGTTGGCGATCCTGGAGCGGTCGGCGCGGTACATCGCGGTGGCGGCGCGGACGTTGGCGAACGTGATGGACCTGGAGGTCCTGGTGCTGACGGGGCCGAGCTTCGCCATCGCCGGTTCGGTCTACCTGCCCGTGGTGCGGGACGAGCTGGACCGCACGTTCTTCTCGCGGGCGGCGCACGGCGTCGACGTGAGGCTGTCCCGTTCGGCCGCCACGGCGTCCGCGATCGGCGGGGCGGCTCTGGTGCTGCAATCCGAGCTCGTGCCGCTCCACGAAGGCCTCAGGCTGCCGGAGAACCTGGCCGACTCGGAGCCCGCCGCGTTGGCGGACTCGGGCGGGTGACCGCGGGGGTCCTGGTCGTTCGACTCGCGGGCCGTGAAGGTTCCTGAGCGTCGGACACGCGGGGCTTGGGCGTTCGACACGCGCGGGGGTCAGGGGCGGGCGGCCCAGAGCAGGCCCCGTTCGACCAGGGTGCGGACCGGGGGCAGGGCCAGGTCGGCCGGGTGGTGGCCGATCGTGCAGGCGAAGACGCGGCCGGCGCCCCAGCGGCGGGTCCACACGGCGGGCACGGTCAGCTGGGTGTGCCACGGCTCGGCGGCGGCGAAGGTCGTGGTCGCGTGCACGTCGTTGAGGCCGTCGGTCAGCACCCAGTACTGCTCGGTCCGCAGGTCGAACCCCTCGAGACCGGCCACGATCGGGTGGGTCGAGGTGATCTCCACCCGGTGGTCCACGAAGCCGCCGGGGTGGTCGACGAACTGGCCACCGACCAACCTCAGGTAGCCGCGGGAGTGGCGGAACGCGTCCACCAGGCCGCCGTGCCACCCGACCAGCCCCGTCCCACCGCGCACCGCCGCTTCCAGGCACGTGAACTGGTCGTCGGTCAGCACGCCGTCGCTCCAGCACTGGACGACCAAGTCGTACCCGCCGAGGCGCTCGTCGTAGACCTCCAGCGAGTCCGACACGTCCACCGCGAACCCCGACGAGCGCAGGAACGGCAGGAACCCGTCGGTCGCCTCCACCGGCGAGTGCCCGTCCCAGCCACCGCGAACCACCAGTGCCCTCACGACGCCGAACCCTACGGCCTCCGCGGGCGTCCGGACCGGGCCACCAGGCCGACCAGCTGGTTCACCAGGCCCTCCGTCAGCCCTTCCCGCACCAGCTCGCCCGCCGCCGGTCCGCCCAGCTCCCGCATCACCTGCGCCACCGCGTCCGTCGGGTTCGCGTGCGGCCACAGGCCGGCCGTCATGACCAGCACCACGCGGGCGAAGTGCCGCGCCGCCGCCTCGTCCAGCACCGGCACCCCGGCCCGCACGACCTCCGCCAACCGGGTCGTGTGCGCGTGCGCCCGGCGCTTGAACACGCGCGCGAAGTCCACCGAGATGTTGCGCTCCAGCACCCCGGCCATGCCGCTGACCAGCTCGCACAGCAACCGGCGGCGCAGCAGCGAGGTCGCGATCGCGGTCGCCACCTCCTCGGCCTCGACCGCCGGCGCCACCGCGGCCTCGACCTCGTCCAGCCAGGCGCCCCACTCCCGGTCGAGCAGTTCCAGGAAGATCGCCTCCCGGCTGTCGAAGTACCGCAGCACGTTCGACTTCGCGAGCCCGACCCGGTCGCTCAGCTCGCGCAGGCTGATGTCGGCGACGGACCGCTCCCGCAGCATCGCGGACGCCGTGTCGAGGATCGTGCGTCGCCGCTGCTCCACCTGCTCGGGCCGCCGGGCGCGCTGGAACTCCACCGCCGCAGGCTAACAGCCCACCGGTCTTTTGCCTGTCCGGACGACCGACGCGCTTGACCGGCCGCACGCGGGGTAGCCGGCTGGGGTGCAGACGTTCCTGCCGTGCGCGACCTTCGCCCGCAGCGCCGCCGTGCTCGACTCGCGGCGGCTCGGCAAGCAGCGCGTGGAGACCGCCCAGATCCTGCGCGCCCTGGTCTGGCCCGAGTACGGCTGGAAGCGGCACCCGGCGGTGCTGATGTGGCGCGGCTTCACGCCCGCGCTGGTCGCCTACGGCGTGGCCGTGTGCGACGAGTGGCGACGGCGCGGCCACCGCGACGGCCTGCGCGCCGGGTTCCTCGACTACACCGGCGGCCGGGAGCCGACGTGGTCGTGGTGCCTGGCCGAAGGGCTGCTCCCGCCCTGGCTCGGTGACGACGACCTGCACCGCAGCCACCGGTCCGCGCTCCTGCGCAAGGACCCCGACCACTACCGCCCGCTGTTCCCCGACGTCCCGGACGACCTCGACTACGTCTGGCCCGCGCCGGTGTTCCCGCTGGACGTCCCCGACACGCCCGGCCTGGTCGCGTGCCGCGTCGACCGGCCTCCCCTGCCCGACGAGGACCACCCGCCGCCACCGCCGCTCGACCACCGGCCCGGCCCGTCGGTCGCCCGCCCGCCCGGCGAGGCCGACCTGGCGGCCGTGCGCGCCGAGGCGGCCGACCCGCGCCGGGTCCGCTTCTTCCGCCGCGGCCAACGCCTACCGGCCCCGACCAGCCGGTTCACCCTCGGGCTCGACTTCCCGGAAAAAAGTTCGGCCGACGTGTCGATCCGGAGGGGTCCCCGTTCGTCGCGTCAGTAAGACCACGAGATGGGGAGCCCGAGATGACCACCACGACCGACACCCGCCGCGCCGCCGCCCACACCACCACCGCCACCACCAAGCGCAACGACCTGGTGCTCGCCGCCTTCCGCGTCGTCGTGTCGTTCCTGTTCGGCCTGCACGGCTTGCAGGGCCTCGGTTTCCTCGGCGGCATCGACGGCCAGGGCGCCGCGGTCCCGTTCGGCTCGTGGCCGGGCTGGTACGGCAGCGTGATCGAGCTGGTCGGCGCCGTCCTGGTGCTGGTCGGCCTGGCCGCGCGGCCGGCCGCGTTCGTGCTGTCCGGCGTCATGGCCTACGCCTACTTCACCGTCCACCAACCGGAGGCCCTGCTGCCGATGCACAACATGGGCGAGCTGGCCGCCCTCTACAGCTGGGTGTTCCTGCTGCTGGCCGTCCTCGGCCCGGGCGCCTTCACGGTCGGGCGCGCCCTGCGCCGCTGACCCTCCGCACACCCCCGAAGGGCGCGCCTCCACCCGGAGGCGCGCCCTTCGGCGTGTTCAGGTCGTACGCACGTGGGCACCCTGCGGACATGGCCGAGAACCCGATCAAGTACCCGGGGTTGACCGACGACGTCCACCCCACCCCGGACCACGGCGAGGCGACCTACCGCGGCACGGGGCGGCTCACCGACAAGAAGGCCGTGATCACCGGCGGCGACTCCGGCATCGGCCGCGCCGTCGCGCTGGCGTTCGCGCGCGAGGGCGCCGACGTGCTCATCTCCTACCTGCCCGCCGAGGAGAAGGACGCCCGCGACACCGCGCGGCTCGTCGAGGAGGCCGGGCGCAAGGCGGTCGCCGTCCCCGGCGACCTCACCGAGGAGGCGCAGTGCGCGGCCGTCGTGGCGCGCGCGGTCGAGGAGTTCGGCCGGATCGACGTCCTGGTCAGCAACGCCGCCTACCAGATGGCGCAGGACGGCGGCCTGCTCGACATCTCCACCGGGCAGTTCGACCGCGTCATGAAGACGAACGTGTACGCGATGTTCTGGCTGTGCCGGGCGGCCGTGCCGCACATGCCCGAGGGCTCCTCGATCATCACCACGTCGTCCATCCAGGGGTTCCAGCCCTCCTACCAGCTCCTCGACTACGCCACCAGCAAGGCGGCGATCGTGAACTTCACCAAGGGCCTGGCGCAGAACCTGGTGGACCGGAAGATCCGGGCGAACTCGGTCGCACCCGGTCCGGTGTGGACGCCGCTCATCCCGGCCACCATGCCGCCGGAGAAGGTGGAGAGCTTCGGCGAGCAGTCGCCCATGGGCCGCGCGGGGCAGCCGGCCGAGCTCGCCCCGCTGTACGTCTTCCTGGCCTCGTCGGAGTCCAGCTACATCACCGGCGAGGTCATCGGTGTGACCGGAGGCTCGCCCATCACGTGAAACCCCTGGTCAGGGCCCCGCGAAAAAATCTTGGAAGAAATCGGGCCCGGATGTCGATCCACGCCCCCGCTCGTTCGTCGCGTGAGTAGAGGCCAGGATGGACCGGCCAGGCGAACCAACAGGGAGATCGACATGCGTTTCATGGTGATCGTGAAGGCGAACGAGAACACCGAGGCCGGCGCGCAGCCCACCGCGGAGGAGCTGAACGCGATGGGCGCGTTCAACGAGGAGCTGGTCAAGGCGGGCGTGCTGCTGGCGGGCGAAGGGCTGCACCCCAGCTCCAAGGGCGCGCGGGTCTACTTCTCCGGCGACAAGCGCACCGTGGTCGACGGCCCGTTCGCCGAGACCAAGGAGCTGATCGCCGGTTTCTGGCTGCTGGAGCTCAAGTCGCTGGAAGAGGCGGTCGAATGGGTCAAGCGGGTGCCGAACCCCACCGGCGAGGAGTCCCAGATCGAGATCCGGCAGGTCTTCACCGAGGACGACTTCGTCAACGCCTCGCAGGAGCTGAAGGACCGCGAGCGCGAGCTGCGCGCCGAGCAGGAGGCCCGCGCCGCCCAGGGCTGACCCGGGGGCACGCGCTTGCCGACGCGCATCGGTAGCTGATCTGATTCCAGGTCGTGATGGCTACCGATGCGCGTCGTGCGGTCGAGGCGGTGTGGCGGATCGAGTCCGCCCGCCTGATCGCGGGGCTGGCGCGGATGGTGCGCGACGTGGGCCTGGCCGAGGAGCTGGCGCAGGACGCGCTGGTCAGCGCCCTGGAGCAGTGGCCGGAGCACGGCGTGCCGCGCAACCCCGGCGCGTGGCTGATGACCGCGGCGAAGAACCGGGCCGTCGACCTGATCCGGCGCGACCGGAACTACCAGCGCAAGCTCGAGCAGATCGGGCGCGACACCGGGTCCGACCACGTCCCGGACGCCGCCGCCAAGGTCGGCGAGATCGACGACGACCTGCTGCGGCTGGTGTTCACCGCGTGCCACCCGGTGCTGTCCACCGAGGCGCAGGTGGCGTTGACCCTGCGCATGCTCGGCGGCCTGACCACCGACGAGATCGCCCGCGCGTTCCTGGTGCCCGAGGCGACCGTGGCGCAGCGGATCGTGCGGGCGAAGAAGACCCTCGCCAAGGCGGGCGTCCCGTTCGAGGTGCCGGCGGAGGACGAGCGGGACGCCCGGCTGGCGTCCGTGCTCGGCGTGATCTACCTGATCTTCAACGAGGGCTACTCGGCCACCGCGGGCGACGACTGGATGCGCCCGGCGCTGTGCGCGGACGCGTTGCGGCTGGGCCGGGTGCTGGCCGGCCTGATGCCGCGCGAGCCCGAGGTGCACGGCCTGGTGGCGCTGATGGAGGTCCAGGCGTCCCGGGCCAAGGCGCGCGTCGGCCCGGACGGCGAGCCCGTGCTGCTGCTGGAGCAGAACCGGGCCCGCTGGGACCAGCTGCTCATCCGCCGCGGCCTGGACGCGCTGGCGAAGGCCGAGTCGTTGGGCGGCGCCGGCGGACCGTACGCGTTGCAGGCGGCGATCGCCGCGTGCCACGCGCGGGCCCGCGTGCCGGAGGACACCGACTGGACCCTCATCGCCGGTCTCTACGAGAGGTTGTCGCTGGTCGCGCCGTCACCGATCGTGGAGCTGAACCACGCGGTGGCGATCGGGATGGCGTTCGGCCCGGCGGTCGGGCTGGAACTGGTGGACGAGCTGGTCGACGAGCCCGCGCTGAAGGGCTACCACCTGCTGCCGAGCGTGCGCGGCGACCTGCTGGCCAAGCTGGGCAGGCACGCCGAGGCGCGGGCGGAGTTCGAGCGGGCGGCCGGGATGACCCGCAACGAGCGGGAGCGCAAGCTGCTACTGGACCGCGCCGCCGGCTGCTAGCGCCCGGCCGAGGTTGTCCAGCAGCTCGACCGTGCCGCGCTCGCGGTGCTCGACCTTGTCGTGGCCGTCGAGGAACGCGCCCGACTCGGTGTAGACGAGCCGCGTGCCGCCGCCGGAGGCCTTGAACTCCACGGTGGCGACGGACACCGAGATGCGCGTGTCCTCCATGTGCATCTCGTAGGTCGTGACGATCCGCTCGTCGGGCACGATGTCCTGGAAGCGGGCCGCGTAGTGGAAGACCTTGCCGCCCGGCTGCCCGCCGCTGACGCGCTCCTCGCCGCCGACGCGGAAGTCCTGCTCCAGCGGCTTGGCCACCCACTCGTCCGGGCCGACGAACCAGCGCGACTTCGCCTCGGGGGTCGCCCAGGCGGCGAAGACCGCGGCGGGCGGCGCGTCGTAGTCGCGCTCCAGCGTGAACGTCGCGTGCTCCACGGTCATGACTGCTCCTTCAGGTAGTCGTCGAGCCGGTCGAGCCGGCTCTCCCAGGTCGTGCGGCGCTCGGTGATCCACTGCTCGGCCTGGCGCAACGCGGACGGCACGACGTGGCAGGTCCGCACCCGACCGACCTTCTCCGTCCGCACCAGGCCGCTGGCCTCCAGCACCTGCAGGTGCTGGACCACCGCGGGGAGCGACATCTCCAACGGCTTCGCCAACTCGCTGACCGACGCGGAGCCCAGGGTCAACCGCTCGACCATGGACCGCCTGCTCGGATCGGCGAGCGCGTGGAACACTTGGTTAAGCACCTACTTAAGTATCCGCGCCCCGCCGCCGATGTCAACCGCTCGCCCCGGCGACCTCGGAGCGCCTCGTCGGACGACCGCACGGCCCGGAAAACCGCTCGGCCGCCGGCGTGCCGCCCCGGTACCGTCCGGCGGACGTGATCGACGGAGAGGGGGCGGCGTGCGCAAGAGCCCGCAGGAGAAGAAGCGGTTGAGCTACGCCAAGGACCGCCGCAACACCTACGGCGAGAACGACAAGAGCTCCCGCAAGAACATCCCCCAAAACAAGCAGCTCGCCCACCGCGCCGACCGGCACCACGCCGACCAGGCCCTGCGCTCGGCGCTCGGTCGGGCCGACGAGGCGTCGGCCGACCACGCCGAGCAGGTCGCCCGCGACCGCCGGCCGTCGTGGTTCCGCAAGCACCCCGACGCGCCGCTGGGCGAGGTCGTCGCCTACCGGCTGCGGGAGCGCGTCGAGGCCGGCACGGACGGGCAGGAGCGGGCCGAGGCGCGGTTGGCGCGCGTTCGGCGGCACTACCGGCGGGCCACCCCCTGACCGGTCACGGCCACGTGCCGTCCTCGGTGAACCGGGTCGGCGCGGCCGTCGGCCCGGCGAGGTCCCGGCCGTTGGCCGCCACCCAGCCGTCGTAGTACGCGTCGGCGTACGACGCCGACCGCGCCGCCCAACCGCGGCAAGCCGAGCCGCCGGCGGTGTCGTCGTGCCGCGCCGGTCGGACGGGTGGCCGGAACCTGTCAGCGCACCCCGACGGGCCCGGGACCTGACCCAGACTCCGCTCGAACGCCCATCAGCCGCACGGGAACGAGGGCCGAGTGAACCCGGTCGACTACGAAAGCCTCGCCGACGAGGTGAAGACGATCCAGCGCGGGCTGGCCGAGGTCCGCGCGACCGCCGTGTCCGACGACGGCCTGGTCAGCGCCGTCGTCGGCGGTCGCGGCGAGGTGATCGAGCTGGACTTGGACCCCCGGATCTACCGGACCGCCGACTCCGCCGCCCTGGCGGCGACCATCACCGCCACGATCCACCGCGCGGTGGCACGTGCCCAGGCCGAGGTCTTCACGCTGGTGCGCCGGTTCCTGCCCGCCGACGCCACCCCGAAGACGGCCGACCTCGACTTCGACCCCTTCCTGACCTCCCTCGACCGCGCCTCTCGGCGGGGCGACCGGTGAGCGGCGTCGAGCTCTCGACCGAGGCCGCCCTCTTCGAGCTGAACGGGATCGACGTGGAGGGCAAGCTCGCCACCGACACCTGGCGCGGCCACCGCGCCACGATCGACGCGGGCGAGGCGGGCATCGGCGCCGGTCCGCTGGCCGACGCGTTCCGCTCGGTCTACGTGCCGGAGCCCGTGAAGCAGGGCGCCGACCACGCGTTGGCCGCCGTGCCCGCGGTCGTCAAGGCGGGTCAGGAGGGCGTGGCCGACTACGTGGCCGCCGACCAGCGCGCCGCCGCGGGTCTCCCGCGCTGATCGGAGGACTCGGCATGCCCATCGGGGAACCGACCAGTGCCCTGGGCCTGTGGCCGGAGGTCAAGGCGATCACCGGCTGGCCGGAGACCGACGAGACCGCGGCGGTGGACCTGTTCTTCGGCTGGCGGGACGCCGCCGCGGCCGTCCACGCGCTCAGGTCGACCAACGTGAGCGGGCTCGCCGGCGCCTGGCCGGACCCGGCGGGTCAGGCCCTGCTGGGCAAGCTGGGCGAGGTGTTCGCCGCGCTCGGCACGGTCGAGCAGGACATGAACGAGCTCGCCGGGCGGGCCGGGCGGTTCGCGCTGGAGGTCGAGGGGGTCAAGAACTACATCCGCGACGCGATCCACCTCAACCTCGTCAACTTCGGCATGGCCGCCGCGCTGCCCCCGGTCATCGGACGCCGCATCCAGGACGGGATCGTCGCCGACCTGGCGTCCGCCATCGTCGCGGAGATCACCGCCTCCGCCGAGCGGATCAAGGCGCCGGGGCCGATCGACCACCGGCAGATCATCGAACAGCTGGCCGCCGCACGAGGGCTCGGCGAGCACGGCCTGCACCTCATCCAGGACAACGCGAACACGATCAGCGCGTTGGCCGACGTCAGCGGCGACGCGAGCACCGGCCTCAGCATCGCGAGCGACGCGGCCCTGCTGGCCGGTCCGGCGGGCGTCCTGCCGAAAGCGGGGCTCGAAGCCGTGTCGACCGCGCTGGGCTGGGGCGCGTTGTTCGGCCACACGCTCGCCTACCTGGGCGGGGCGGACGTGCCGCCGGAGACGTTCCTGCTCGACGTGATGGGACTGGCTTCCCCGCTCGGCACCCCGGTCCTGCTCGCCCACCTCGGGGTCGACGTGGCCGAGTACGTCGGCGGCCAGCCGACGTCCACCATCGTGGACGACTACAACAAGTACTGGCGACCGACCGGCGAGGCGGTCAGCGGCACCGACCCGCTGCTGGGGTCCTACAACCCGGTGCTGAACGCGTCGGCGGCGGGCGGAGCGCTCGACGCGGAGCGACGGCCGGACCTGCTGGAGGAGCGGGCCCGGTCGCGCGGTGATGGCTGACCGCACCGCCGACGCGACGGGTGAACGGCTCGGTCGCACGCGGGTCCCGCCGGTACCGTTCGGCCCGAACCGGCTGGGAGGAGGCAACCGTGCGCAGGTCCCCTGAGGAGGAGGCGCGGTCGAGCCGCGCCGAGGACTGCCGCGGCGACGTCCCGCGCGGCGTGCCCGCGCCGTGAGCCACGGCGACTTCGACGGCGGCTGGGACAGCCTGGCGCGGTTGGTGGACGGCCGGTGGGTCGAGCGGCGGCCCCGGCGGCCGGAGGTGGCGGCGCAGTTGCGCCGGGAGACCCGGTTGATGCCGTGGCTCGCGCCTCGCCTGCCGCTGCCCGTGCCGGTGCCCGAAGTGGTGTCCGACGAACCGCTCGTCGTGCGGCACGCGCTCGTGCCGGGCGAACCCCTCACCCGCCCCGGGCACGGTCGCGCGCACGGACGAGAGCTCGGGCTGTTCCTGCGCGCGCTGCACGACTGCCCGGCCGACGAGGCGAGCCGCCTCGGCGTGCCGACCCGGCCACCCGGCGACGCCGTGCCGCGGTTCGAGGCCGACGTGGTGCCGCTGCTGCCCGCGCGGCGGCGCGAAACCGCGCACGAGCTGCTCGCGGCGGCACGGCGGCTCACCGGCGGCACGCTCGTCCACGGCGACCTCGGCCCCGACCACGTGCTGACCGCCGACGGCGTGCTGACCGGCGTGATCGACTTCGGCGACGTCCACCTCGGCGACCCCGCGCTCGACCTCGCGTGGGCCCTGCACGACACCGCGCCGGCGTTCGCCGCGGCCGTCGCCGACGCGTACGGCGTGACCGAGGACCAGCGGGCACGCGCGCTCACGTGGCACCGGCTCGGCCCTTGGCACCACGTCACGTTCGGCCTCGACCACGACGACCCCGTGATCACCCGCGAGGGACTGCTCGGTGTCCTCGCCCGGCTGCCGGCGACGCCGGGGAGGCGCTGACCGGGAGCTGTCGGCGTTTGCCAGGATGGCCGTGGGGGTGGCCGCATGAGCGACGGCGAGGAACTGCTGCGCCACAAGGAGTTCGTCCGCTTCTGGGCCGCGGACGCGGTGTCGTTGGTCGGCACGGCGATCACCACGTTGGCGCTGAGGGCCGTAGCCGTGTTGACGCTGGGCGCGTCCGCCACCGAGGCGGGGATGCTCGAAGCCGCGCGCTGGCTGCCGTACCTGCTGTTCGGGCTGGTCGCGGGCGCCCTGGTGGACCGGTGTCGGCGTCGGCCGGTGCTGATCGGCACGGACCTGGCCCGCGCCGCCGTGCTGGCGCTGATCCCGCTCGCCGCCTTCACCGGCGCCCTCGGCATGCCGTCGCTGATCGGGCTGATGGTCGTGTTCGGGACGTTGAGCCTGTTCTACGACGCGGCGCACCAGTCGTTCCTGCCGCTGCTCGTGCCGACCGAACGCCTCACCGAGGCCAACGCCCGCCTGGAGCAGACCAGGGCCGGCGCCCAGGCCCTCGGGCCGCTCGTCGCGGGCGGGTTGGTGAAGCTCATCGGCGGACCGCTCGCCGTGCTGGTGGACGCCGTCTCGTACCTGGTGTCGGGCCTGGTGCTGGCCACCCTGCGCACGCCGGAACGGCCGGTCGAGGCGCCGCCGAAGCGCGACCTGCGCGGCGAGGTGCGGGAAGGCCTGCGGTGGGTCTACCGGCACGAGGTGCTCCGCCCGCTCGCCATCGGGTCGCACGCCTGGTTCCTGTTCACCTCCGCAGCCGGCGCCGCCTACACCATGCTGGTGCTCGACGAGCTGCGCTTCGACGCGTTCCTGTACGGCGTGACGTTCGCGGTGGGCGGTGTGGGCGGGCTGGTCGGCGCGTCGCTGTCCGGACGGGTGGGACGACGGTTCGGCGTCGGCAGGGTGATCGTGGCGGCCCGCTGGCTCACCCCGGTCGGTTACGCGCTGGCCCCGTTGGCCACGTCGAGCACGACCGGGTTCGCGCTGCTGTGCGCGGCGCAGTTCGTGTTCTTCCTGTCGGCCATCCTGGACGCCCCGGTGGAGATGGCCTACCGGCAGTCGATCACGCCCGACCGGCTCATGGGCCGGATGAACGCCACCATGAGGTCGGTCAACCGGGCCATGATCGTGTTCGGCGCGCTGGTCGGAGGCGTGCTGGCCGACGTGCTCGGCAACCGGCCGGCGCTGTGGACCGCCGTGGTGGGCCTGGTCGGCACGGCCGCCTGGATCACGTCCTCCGCCGTGCGCCGCGCCCGGTTGTAGCGCCGCCCGGCTGTACGGTGGACGCGGTGGAGCTGCGCACCGCCAAGGCCGCCGACCTCGACCAGGTCGCCGTGCTGGACGACTCGTTCACCACCGCCACCGTGCTCGAAGTCGTGGCCACGCCGGAGGGCTTCACCCTGCGCCCAACTTCGGTCGACCCACCGCTGCACAAGGTCTTCCCGCCCGACGACGACCCCGGCGGCACGGTGTTCGTCGCCGCCGACGGGCCGCGCGTGCGCGGGTTCGTCGCCGTCGACCTGGAGGACTGGCACCGCCGGCTGGTGATCCGGCAGGTCACCGTCGCACCGGGACACCGCGGGCGCGGCATCGGCCGGGCGCTGGTGGAGCACGCCTGCGCCCACGGCCGCGAGCACGGCGCGCTGACCGCGTGGTTGGAGACGTCGTCGGTGAACGTGCCCGCGGTGCGCGCCTACCGACGGCTCGGTTTCGCGTTGTGCGGCCTGGACACCACGTTCTACCGGGGCACGCCCGCCGTCGGCGAGGTCGCGCTCTTCTTCGCCCGCGACCTCTAGCAGTAGGTCGCCTCGGGCAGGTCGCCCGCCACGTACGCGCCGGGCGGCACGCCCATCGTGGCCCGGAACTCCCGGCTCAGGTGGGCCTGGTCGTAGTAGCCCAGCTCCACCGCCAGCCGCGCCCACTCGCCTCGCTCGCCCCGGGCCACCACCCGCCGCACGCGGTCGACCCGCGCGTACTGCTTGGGCGACAACCCGACCGCCCTGGTGAACAACGTGCGCAGGTGCCGTTCGCTGACGTCCAGCGCCCGCGCGGTCTCCGCCACGCCCCGCGTCCGCAGCAGCCGTGCCGCCGCGTGCACGAGGTCCGACCGCTTCGGGTCGGTCGACTCGACCCGGCTCAGCAGCGCCGACCGCAACGCGGCCTCGTCGCCCACCGGCCGGCCCCACACCTCGCTCAGCGGCACGACCCGGCCCGCCAGCTCGTCCACCGGCACGTCCAGCACCGCCTGCGCCCGGCCGGGCGTCAACCGCACGACGGTCCGCCGCGCGCCCTCCCGCCCGGTCACGTAGCTCGCCCGGTCGCGTGGACCCACCACGAACGCGCCGGCCGACGCCGTGCACACCACCAGCGTGGTGGCCGTGTCCGGCGCGTGCACGAACTTCCCGCCACCGAACGACTGCATGCCGATCCCGGCGACCCACGGCCGCAATCCTCGCTCCACGCACCCGACAACCGCCGGAACGTCCAAGACCTTCCCGACCCCGGGCGCCGAGACTCGTCCCATGTTGCTGATCACGGGTGCCACCGGCACCACCGGCCGTGAAGTCGTCCGCCTCCTCACCGACCGCGGTGCGGCGTTCCGCGCCCTGTCCCGCACGCCGACCGGCGACCAGGTGCACGCCGACCACGCGGAGCCCGCGTCCCTCGACCGGGCGATGGAGGGGGTGGACGCGGTGTTCCTGCTCGGCCCGGGCACCTCCGAGCTGCCGTCCTACGACTCGGCCGTGCTCGACGCGGCGAAGCGCGCGGGCGTGCGGAAGGTGGTGAAGCTGTCCTCGATCCCGATCGGCCCGGTCGGGCAGTGGCACCGGCCCGGTGAGGAGGCGGCCCGCGCGTTCCCGGTGTGGACGCTGCTGCGGCCGAGCATGTTCGCGACGAACTCGCTCCAGTGGGCGCCGCAGGTCGCCGCGGGCGAGCCGGTCCCGAACCCGGTGGGCGCGACGAAGTTCGGCGTCGTGGACCCGCGCGACCTGGCGGAGGTGGCGGTGCGCGCCCTGCTCGACGACGACCACCACGGCCGCACGTACACGCTCACCGGGCCGGAGCTGCTGAGCATCCCCGAGCAGGTGGCCGTGCTGGCCGACGTCCTCGGCCGCACGCTGTCCACAGTGGACCTCCCGTTGACCGCGCTGCCGCCGGAGTACGCGGAGGGCCTGCGGGCGGCGCTCACCGGTGAGGGCTCGTTCCTGTCCGACGACGTGGCCGAGGTGCTCGGGCGCCCGGCGACCGCCTACGCCACCTGGGCGCGGGAGCGCTACCCGAGGGTCGCGTCTGCGTAGTCCGACCGATGTCCCGGCGGGGTCGCCTGGTTCTGCTTCTGGTGGTACCTGCTGCCGTTGCGCTGCCGACTAGCCCGAGGCGCCCAGGCGCCGGATGCCCTCGCGGGCGATGTCGGTGCGCGACCGCACCCCGAGCTTCGCGAGCACGTGTGACACGTGCGTGGCCACCGTGCGGCCGGACAGGAACAGCCGTTCCCCGATCTGCCGGTTCGACAACCCGGACACGACCAGCTCGGTGACCTTCAGCTCCGTCGGCGTCAGGCTCTCCCACCCGTGCGTGGCCCGCCGGTGCTTGGCGTGCGGGCCGCGCCGGATGCCGTGCTCGCGCAACCGGGCCAGCAGCCGGGTCGAGTCCCAGTCCGCGCCCAGTTCCGCGTGCACGTCCACGGCGTGGCTCAACGCCGCCCGCGCCGACGTCCGGTCGCCCGCCGCCGCGAACAGCTCGGCCGCCGCGGACAACGCCTTGGCCCGGAACAGCGGCCGGCCCGCCACCCGGTACTCCTCGGCCGCGTGCAGCAGCCCGACCGGGTCGGCCGACACCAGCGCCCGGCAGTAGGCGGCGGACGCCCGGCGGTGCGGCACGGCCGGTTCGGCGGTCGGCGACTCGGCGGCCAGCGACTCGGCGTGCGCGACCGCGGCGGAGGCGTCCTCGCCCAGCTCGACGGCCAGCCGCACGAAGTCCGGCAGCAGGTCCTCCGCGCAGTTCCACCCGGTCAGCACCGACCACGCCTCGCGCACCCGTCCGGCCTGCTCCAGGGACAGGCTCACGGCCAGCGCCAACGGCCCGATCACGTGCCCGGCCAACCCGGCGCCCGCCGCGTCGAGGTGCCGCCGCGCGCCCGCCGCGTCACCGCGGTGCAGGTGGATCAGCGCCGCCACGCCGTGGTCGCACCGCGACACCATCGGGTGCTTCAGGTCGTCGGCCAGCAGGTCGACGTCGACCAGCGCCTCGTCCCACCGGCCGGCGTCCAGCAGCAGCTGGCCCAACGCGCTCTGCGCCTGCCCGAGCCGCACGAGGTTGCCGACCTGGTCGGCCGCGTGCCGGACCACCTGCGCGGACGCGATCGCCTCCGCGCCCCGGTCCAGCTCGCCCAGCGTCACGGCCTGGTTGATCTGGAGCAGCAGCCGCAGGTCCGACGTCGCCGGCTCCCCCATGGCCACCGCCAGCGCCCGGTCGAACAGCGGCAGCGCCTCCGTCATCCGGCCGCGCGCCATCGCCACGATCGTGCGCACGTGCAGCGCCCAGCTCGTGGCCCACCGGTCGCCGCCGACCAGCGCGGCCTGCGCGAGCCGTTCGGCGTCGTCCAGCCGGCCGACGTCCCAGTGCGCGCGGGCGGCCAGCACGAGCAGCCGCGCCCGGTCCGACGCGGTGACGTCCGGCGCCGCGAGGGCGCGCTCCACCTCCAGCAACGTCTCCGCCGAACGCCCGGTCATGCTCCGGCACTGCGCCAACGTCCAGTGCAGGTCGACGAGCGTCCCGTGCTCCAGCCCGGCCAGCGCGACGGCCTCCGCGCCGTGGTGGTCGCCCAGCCGGAACCGCGCCTCGGCCAGGTGCGCCAGCAGCACGCCCCGCCGGCCGCCGGTGTTCGGCGCGACCACGACCCGGCTGAACAGGTCCACGGCGGCCTCGGGCGCGTGCGCGACGAGCATCGAGCCGTGCACGACCAGCCAGTCCGCCACCCAGTCGGGCAGCCGGTCGTCGGCGGCGAGCAGCTGCCGGGTCACCCGGTCCACGCCCGCGCCCGTGTCGGCCAACGCCCGCGCCGCCTCGGTGTGCCAGGCGCCCCGTGCGGCCTCGGGCACCTCGTCGTACAGCGCCGTGCGCACCAGCGGGTGCCGGAACGACAGGCCGGCCGTGCCGTCGACCAGCACGCCCGCCACGGTCGCCTCCTGCAACGCGGGCAGCAGCTGCACCACGCGCACGCCGAGCACGGCGGCCAGGTCGGCGACCGGGAAGTCGACGCCGAGCAGCGCGGCGGCCACGAGCACCCGCCGCACGTCCGCGCCGAGGAACCCGATCCGGTCCGCGATGGCGGCCGACAGCGACGGCGGCACGCCCGCGTCCACCAGCCGGGCCGTGCCCGTGGCGTCGGTCTCGATCGCGGACCCGCGCAACAGCGCCTCGACCAGTTCGACCAGGTAGAGCGGGTTGCCGCCGGCGTCCTCGGCCAGCCTGGCCAACGCCTCGTCGGGCGTGCCGCCCGCCAGCCTGCCGGTCAGCTCCACCACGTCGGCGGGCGCCAGGCGCGGCAGCGGCAGCCGGGTCACGCCCTTGCGCAACGCGGCCACGTCGTCGCGGCGCGGCAACGGCCGCAGCACGCCGATCAGCAGCAATGGCAGTTGCGGCACGAGGCCCGCCAGCCGCCGCCACACCGCGACGCTCGCCTCGTCCGCCCACTGCAGGTCGTCCAGCACCAGCACCACCGGGCCGATCGCGCACAGGTCGTCCACGCGGGCCAGCAGGCGTTCGGCGGTGACCGCGGCGCTCTCCGACCGGGCCACGGCGAGCGCGTCCAGCAGGGGTAACAGCGGGAGCGCGCGGCCGAGCTCGTCGCCCGCGCCCCGGCACACCCGGAAGCCGCGGGCCGCCGCGACGTCGCACGCCGCGCGGACCAGCGCCGTCTTGCCGATCCCCGGCTCGCCCTCGACGAGCAGCGCTGTGCCCCGCCCCTGGGCCAGGTCGTCCACCAGCGCCGAGAGGCGGCCCAGCTCACGCTCGCGGCCGGCGAGACGCAGGGTGACGGCACGCACACCGTGAGAATACGGTGCAAACGGCAGGTTAACAAGATGTTACATTGTTCGCCAATTAACCTGATCGTCAACCAGTTAGCCGTTTGTTCACGCCGATTCCGCTCCGCGTCCCTCCGACTGCTGCCACGGTAATCGCCGGAATTCCCCCGTCCCCGTCGACTGGAGAACGCATGCGAATCGCCCGAGTGCTCATCGCCGCCCTGCTGGTCGCTGTCTTCACGACCGCCGCGGATCTCTCCACCAGCCCGTTCGGCGGAATGCCCTACAACTGACCGGCGATATTCCACCCGAATTCAGAAAATTCCACCCGACCGGTGCGGACAACGACGAACAGGGGTCGCCCGGACAACGGAGTCCGGCGAGCCCGTCGCCGCACGGGACATTCGTCCTCCACCCGCCCTGGACGAGGCCGCTACGCTGCGGAAGCGTGGCATCGGCCCCGACCCGAGGCGCCGCGCGCGTGCTGCGCTGCGGCGCGGTCGGGCTGTCCACCGGGCTGCTGGCCGTGCTCGCCCACGCGAGCGGCGGCGGCCACCTCCCTTCCCTGCCGCACGTGCTGGTGTTCGCGCTGGCCATCGCGTGGACGTGCGTGCCGCTGACCGACCGGCAGCTCGGGTTCGCCGAGCTCCTCGGCCTGGTCGGCGTGGTGCAGGTGGCGGCGCACGTGTTCCTGGCCGTGCTCTCGCAACACCCGCGCGAGGTGCTGCCGTCGCCGGCGATGCTGCTGGCCCACCTGGTCGCCACGGCGATCGTCGTCGCGGCCCTGACGGGCTTCGAGCAGGCCGTGTTCCGGCTGGCCGCCGTGATCGCGGCCGTGCTGCCGCGCAGGCTGAGCCCGCCGCCCGCGTTCGCGCCGCTGCGCATCCCGATCGCCGCGCACCCGCAGCAGCCCCTGTCCGAGGTGCTGCGCCGCCGCACGCTGCCCCGTCGCGGACCGCCCCACTCCTAGGTAGCCGCACCTCCCCACCACCGCCCCGACTTCCGGGACCGGTGGCATCCCCCCATACCCAGGAGTTCCCGCCATGACCGAGTCCTGGCGCGGCCTCGTGCTGCGCTTCCACTTCTACGCGGGCGTGCTCGTCGGCCCGTTCGTGCTGATCGCCGCCCTCACCGGCGTGCTGTACGCCGCGACACCGCAGTTGGAGTCGTGGCTCTACTCCGACCAGCTCCGCGTGCCCGAGTCGTCGTCGTCCGTGCCGTTGTCGCAGCAGGTGAAGGCGGCGGTGGCCACCCGGCCGGACGACGAGCTGGTCGCCATCCGGCCCGCGCCCGAGCCGGGCACGACGACCCGCGTGCTGTTCGCCTCCGACGGCGACGCGAGGCCGACCGTGTTCGTGAACCCCGCCGACGGCGCCGTGGTCGGCGAGCTGATGACCTACGGCACCAGCGGCGTGCTGCCGCTGCGCACCACCATCGACCAGGTCCACCGCAACCTGCTGCTCGGCGAACCCGGTCGGCTCTACAGCGAGCTGGCCGCGTCCTGGCTGTGGGTGGTGGCGCTGGGCGGGGTGTTCCTGTGGTTCAGCCGCCGTCGGACCCAGCGCACGAAGCCGACCACGCGCAAGCACGCGACCGTCGGCCTGTCCGTGCTGGTGGGCGCGCTGTTCCTGTCCGCGACCGGGTTGACGTGGTCGGCCTACGCCGGTGAGAACGTCGCCGCCGTCCGCCAGGCGCTCGACTGGACCACGCCGGCGCTGGAGGGCGGCGGCGACCACGCCGGGCACGACATGTCCAACCCCATCCCGGTGATGCCCGGCGAGGTCGACTCGGTGCTGACCCACGCCCGTTCGGCGGGCATCGACGCCGGGCTCATCGAGATCACCGTGCCGCCGATGGCGGGCATGGCCTGGAACGTCACCGAGATCGACCGCGCCTGGCCCACGCAGGTGGACGCGGTCGCCGTCTCCGGCGGGCAGGTCGTGGACCAGGTGCGGTTCGCCGACTACCCGTTGGCGGCGAAGCTGACCCGGTGGGGCATCGACCTGCACATGGGCGTGCTGTTCGGCTGGCCCAACCAGCTCCTGCTGCTGGCCGTCGGGCTCGGCCTGGTGGCGCTGGTGGTCCTCGGCTACCGGATCTGGTGGCTGCGCCGACCCACCCTCGGCTTCGGCCGGCCGGTGCCGCGCGGGCAGTGGCGGAAGGCGCCGCGGGCGCAGCTCGTGGCCGTGCTGCTGGTGGCCGCCGCCGTCGGCTGGTTCATCCCGCTGCTCGGGCTGAGCCTGCTGGCGTTCCTGGCGACCGACGCCGTGCTGGCCGTGCGGTCGCGGCGGCGGAAGTCCGGTGAGCCGGCTCCGGAATCGTCGCCGGTGGCCGGGTAAAAACGGCGCGACGGCCGAGCCGGGAGCGGGTTAGCCTCCAGCCATGCGCTGTGGTTGACGCCCCGTACCGCCCCCGGCTCGGCCGCTGGCCCGCCTGACGGTGGGCTGGGCGGTGCTGGCCGACACCGTGCCGATCTACCCGCTGTACGCGCTGCTGTTCGTGGCCACCGGGTTGTCGGACGCCGAGGTCTCCGCGTTGTTCGCGATCTGGTCGACGGTCGCGGTCGTGGCGGAGGTCCCGTTCGGCGCGTTCGCGGACCGGTTCTCGCGGAAGTGGTCCGTCGTCGGGGCCGGCGTGTGCCAGGCGGCCGGGTACGCGCTGTGGACCGTGCTGCCCGGGTTCACCGGTTTCGCCGCGGGTTTCGTGCTGTGGGGCGTGGGCGGGGCGATGTCGTCCGGCGCGGTGGAAGCGCTGCTGCACGACGGGTTGGCGGCGGTCGGCGCTTCGTCGCACTTCGGGCGGGTGCTCGGCCGGGTCACGGCCGTCGGGTTGCTGGCGCAGATCCCGGCCGCGCTGCTGGCCGTCGCGCTGTTCTCGGCGGGCGGGTTCGCGCTCGTCGGGTGGGTGAGCGTGGCGACGTGCCTCGGCGCGGCGCTGGTGGCGACCCGGCTGCCGGAGACGCCGCGACCGGAACCCGCGGGCTACCTGGCCGTGTTGCGGTCCGGGCTGGCGGAGACCGTGCGCGCGGTGGACGTGCGGCTCGCCGTGCTGGTGGTGGCGTCGTTGGCGGCCCTGGACGCGTTCGAGGAGTACTTCCCGCTGGTCGCGGCCGGCTGGGGCGTGCCGGTGGCGCTGGCGCCGCTGGCGACGTTGGCGATCCCGTTGGTCGGCGCGGCGGGTGCGGCGTTGGGTGGGACGCGGTTGCCGTTGGGCGTGCTGCTCGGTGGTGCGGCGGTCTTGTTGGGTGTGCTGGGCGTGGTCGCGCACCCGTTCGGGCTAGCGGGTGTGGCGGTGTTCTACGGCGTGTACCGGCTGGTGTGGGTGAGCGCGGAGGCGCGGTTGCAGTCGCGGATCACCAGTGACGCGCGGGCGACCGTGACGTCGGTGGCGGGGCTGGGCAGCGAGGTGTTCTCGTTCGCCGTGTACGGGGCCTGGGTGTCCGGTGGGGTGGTCGCGGTGGCCGGGGTGGTGCTCGTGGTGGCGTTGTCGTTGCCGCTGACCGGCCGGTCGCGCTCCCGGCCGGAACCGGACGGCGCGGTCGTTTCACCACCGTGAACGTTGTTGACGGCTGTGGTCCAGACCACACATGCTCGCGGTCATGGTCCGCAGATCGCTCTTCACCGCCGCGTTGGTGGCGGTCGGCTTGGTGGTGGCGCCCGCGCAGTCCCCGGCGGCGCCCGCCACGTTCACCCACCCCGGGGTGCTGGTGAGCAAGGGACAACTGGACTTCGTGCGGGCCAAGGTGAACGCGGGCGCGCAGCCGTGGCGCGGTGCGTACGACCAGATGATGGCGCACCCGTTCGCCTCGCTGTCACGCGTGCCCAAACCGCGCGCGGTGGTGGAGTGCGGGTCATACTCCAACCCCAACTACGGGTGCACGGACGAGCGCGAGGACGCGTTGGCCGCGTACACGTTGTCGTTGGCGTGGTACGTGACGCGGGACAACCGGTACGCGGCGAAGGCGATCGAGATCATGGACGCGTGGTCGGCGACGATCCGCGACCACACCAACAGCAACGCGCCGTTGCAGACCGCGTGGGCGGGCTCGTCGTGGCCGCGCGCGGCGGAGATCATCAAGCACGTGCACGGGAACTGGCCGAACTCGGGCCGGTTCGCGACCATGCTGCGCGAGGTCTACCTGCCGGAGATCGTCAACGGGCGTGCGGCGACGAACGGCAACTGGGAACTGTCCATGATGGAGGCGACGCTCGGGATCTCGGTGTTCCTGGAGGACCGGGCGGTGTACGACAAGGCCGTGTCGATCTTCCGGACCCGGGTGCCCGCGTACGTCTACCTGACCTCGGACGGCGCGCTGCCGCGCACGCCGCCGGGCAGCGGCATCGACACGCGTGACGAGATCGTCTCGTACTGGCACGGGCAGACCACGTTCGTGAACGGGCTGTCGCAGGAGACGTGCCGCGACTTCGCGCACACCGGCTTCGGCCTGGCCGCCGCCGCGCACATCGCCGAGACGGCCCACCACCAGGGCCAGGACCTGTGGTCGGAGGTCCGTGAACGCCTGCGTCACGCCTACGGCCTGCACGCGAGGTACCAGCTGGAGCCGATGCCGTCCTGGCTCTGCGGCGGCACCCGCAAACAGGCCCTCGGCCCGACGACCGAAGTGGCCTTCAACGCCCTCAACACCCGCCTGGGCATCGCCATGACCAACACCCAGAGCCTGACCGAACGCCAACGCCCCGCCGCCACCGACCGCCTGTTCGTCGCCTGGGAAACCCTGACCCACGCCGCCAACCCCTCCTGACCGCCCGCGCGGGTCCGACCTCCGGAACGCGCGGGTCACGGGGTCGAGAGGGACTGGGTTTCGGGGTAGGTGGGGAGGTCGGCGGGGGTGGGGGCGCCGGAGCGGACGGCGCGGGCGGTGTCGACGGCCGCGGCCAGGGCGGCGCGGAACGGGAGCGAGCCCGTGCTCACGCGGCGGACGCCCAGGTCGCGGAGGGTGTCGGTGGGCAGCGACGGCAGGGTGTTCAGCGGCACGGGGACCGCGGCGACGGCGGCGGCGATCTCGGACTCCTCGGCGAGGCCCGGGATGAACACCCCGTCGGCGCCGGCGTCCACGTAGGTCCGCGCACGGTCGAGCGCCGACGCGCGGTCGACGCCCAGCCAGTGGGTGTCCACGCGCGCGTTGACGAACAGCCCCGGCGCGGCCTCCTTGAACGCACGGACGATCCGCGCGTGATCGGCCGGCTCCGCCAGGCCCGCACCACGCCCGTCCTCCACGTTCACGCCCGCCACCCCGAGCTCCCACAGCTCCGCCGCCAACGCACCCACGTCACCCCCGAACCCCGCCTCCACGTCCACCGTCACCGGCACGGGCAGCCGCACCAGCAGCCGCGCCAACGCCACCGTCTCCGCCCGCGCCACGCCCGCCGCGTCCGGCAACCCGTGCGCCACCGCCACACCCAGGCTCGTGGTCCCCACCGCCCCGAACCCCGCCCGCACGAACGCCGCCGCCGACGCGAAGTCCCACGCGTTCGGCAGCACCAGGAACCCGTCGTGCATCCGGTGGAACGCCCGCGCACCCTCCACCAGCGCCAACGCGTGCGCCCGCCCCGGGCACGCGTGCCGACCACCGCCGAACCACGCCTCGCCCAGGTCCACCTCCACCACCGACCCGTCCGGCGCGACCCGCCGCGTCACCGGCACCGGCGGCTCGACCCCGGCGATCAACGCCCGGGTCGCACCGGAGGCCTGCACCAGCACCCCGATCAGGTTCGCCGTCCCCTCGTCCCACGTCCCACCGCACGCCGCGACCAGCCGCGCCACCGCCTCGTCGGCCTCGGCGGTGACGTCGACGTGCGGCTGGTAGCACGCGGCCACCACCGCGACGTCCGACGCGACGGACCGCGGCAGCCCCAGCGCCTCCGCCAGCACCGCCACCGGCTCACCCGCCCGCCGCAACGCCCCTGGATCCACAGTGGACAGCACCCGCTCCACCGACGCCCGCCGCCGCGCGTGGTCCGCACCCTCGCTGAACCGCGCCACCGACGACCGCAGCCACGCCACCCCGGTCGCCGCCGCGGGCACCGGAGGAACCACGTAAGACGAATCCCACAGCTCGTTCATGCCGCCAACGTAAGCCGCCGTCACTTCGGCCACCGCCGAACCGTCACGAGCGCACAATGGCCCCATGGCCGCAGACGAACTGGCGAACCTGGCCGCGCTGCTGGCCGACCGCAGCCGCGCCCGCTTCCTGCTCGCGCTCCTGGACGGCCGGGCCTGGACGTCGGGCGAACTGGCCGAGGCCGCCGACGTGGCGCCGTCCACGGCCAGCGAGCACCTGACCCGCCTGGTCCAGGCCGGCCTGCTCGCCGAACGCCGCCAAGGCCGCCACCGCTACGTCCAGCTGGCCGGCCCGAAGCAGGCCAGGCTGCTCGAAGATCTGCTCGCCTACCTGGGACCCACCGACCCGCCGGCCCGCACGCTCCGCGCGTCCACCGCCAACCAGGCGCTGCGCCGCGGCCGGACGTGCTACGACCACTTGGCCGGGCGCCTCGGCGTGGCCATCAGCGACGCCATGGCGGCCCGGGGCCTGCTCACCGAGGACCTCGCCCTCACCCACGACGGCCTCGCGTGGCTGCGGGACGAGCTCGCGTTCACCCCGCCGGCCACCCGCCGCCCGCTGGCCAAGGCGTGCCTGGACTGGACCGAGCGCCGCTCCCACCTCGCGGGCACGGCGGGCGCGCACGTGTGCGCCCACCTGCACGCCCGGGACTGGGTGCGCGGCATCGGCACGGGTCGCGCCGTGCGCCTCACGCCCACCGGCGAAGCGGCGCTGCGCGACCTCCTCGGCGTCTCGGCGCCCTAGCGCCTGTTTCACAAGTCCGTGTTCGCGATAGTCGGGCCTGAGGCGGCTCCCGGGGGCACGGCCGAATGGGCCACATACAACAGCGGTATGCG